>NZ_LZLU01000056.1:0-42335 GCF_001673415.1 Mycobacterium sp. 1165196.3
TTCCGCCATCCGATCCCGCGCGCGGGCCAAGGCCCGGTGACCCTGCTCGGCGACGCCGCGCACACGATGCCGCCCACCCTGGCTCAGGGCACCAACCAGGCGTTGCTCGACACCATGGTGCTGTGCGGGGCACTGGCGGGCGTGCGTCGTGCGACAAACGTTCGCGGCGAAGACGTTTCGCGTGCGTTGCGGTCCTACGAGAAGACCCGGCGACGGCGGGTCATGGCCGTGTCGTGGGCGGCATCGTGTGCGCGGCGTCGCCGAGCAGGGTCACCGGGCCTTGGCCCGCGCGCGGGATCGGATGGCGGAAATGCGGGAACGGCGAGCGGGCCAAATCGTCGTCGGTCAAGGTGGCGAGCACCCGATCGACCGAGTCCGACCATCCGCAAAAGTGCGAGCGCATCATCTCGATCGGCCGCTGCGGCCGGACGAAGTCGGGCGACCACGGCAGGTCGAACCACCACTGCACGTCCGAGCCCCCGGCCGGCCACAGGCCGAGGTTGCCGTGCCCGCCGATGATCATCAGCGCGGCATCGCAATCCGCGATCTCCGGAAGCGTGGCCAGCCCCTGCCAGCTGCACCAGCCGGTGGGCGACGCGCCTTGGGCGCCAACGTGATCGCGCACCCGCGAGTGCAGGCCGTCGGCACCGATCAGCACGTCCCCCTCGGCCACCGTGCCGTCGTCGAACTCGACGCTGACCCCGTCACCCGTGCTTGCCAACCCGATCACCCGGGAGCCGCACCGGATGCGCTCGACCGGGAACCCCTCGAGAAGCCGATCCAGCAGAACGCGGCGCGGAACCATCCGGATGGGCGCACCCAGTCGCCGCACCATCGCGGTCACGTCGAGGCTTCCGACCCTGCGGCCCGTGGGCGTCACCGCCCGCACGGTGGCCAAGGGCCGGCCGGCGCCGTCCATGTCGACACCCAGCTGGTTGAGGACCGTCTCGCCGTGGGACCAGATCGTCACCGCGCCGCCGGCCGCCCGCACATCGGGCCGCTGCTCGAAGACGGTGACGTCATGCCCGTCGCGGAGCAGGCCCCGGGCGACGGAGATGCCCGCGACACCGGCGCCCACGACGAGCACCCGGAGCGAACGCGCGTCGCCGAACACGCGATCCTCTATAGCGAGCGTTGCAGGAGCACTTGGCCGCTGTCGGCGGCAACCACCTGCACGGCGGCGATCTGGTCGATCGGGGTCGAGATGGCGCCCGCGGGTGTCGCGGTGTGGCCGGGCACGGCCACCCACGTCGCCAACCGCGTCTGGCTGCCGTCACGACCCACCACAACCATGGCGAGCGTGTCGTGGTGCGCGTTGAGCGGCGCCAGGCACACGCAGCGCAGGTTGATGGAGGTCCCCCAGTGCTGGCTGCTGACGGCGACCGTCGACGTCAGCAGGGTGGTGCTCACCTGCGCCATCGGCTCCGACGACGCGGTCACCTGCTGGGACGGAGTCGACGACCACCCCTCGAGGCCGACGAACACCCCGATCGCCAGCACCGCGGCCGCGGCCGCCGACGCCACCCAGGTCACCACCCGGGTGCGGCGCCGGCGCCAACGAACCGTCGCCAGCAGGGACGGCAGCAACTGTGGAGACATCTCCGGGGCCGGACCGGATTGGTCGATCGCGGCCACCTCGGCACGGTCAAGCTGTGAGAGCAGGGCCGGCACTCCACTGAGATCGGCGACGGCCTCCCGGCAAGACGGGCAGCGCGCCATGTGCGTCTCGAATTCGCGGCGTTCCGCGGCCGACAAAGATCCCAACACGTATGCGGCATCCCACATCGCGTAGCGGTCTTCGGGAGGG
The DNA here is from genome assembly GCF_001673415.1 of Mycobacterium sp. 1165196.3. Classification (NCBI taxonomy): domain Bacteria; kingdom Bacillati; phylum Actinomycetota; class Actinomycetes; order Mycobacteriales; family Mycobacteriaceae; genus Mycobacterium; species Mycobacterium sp. 1165196.3. The sequence continues at coordinate 1,808 of NZ_LZLU01000056.1, forward strand.
CCGACATCCTGCACCGGCGTCCTCATTTCATCCATCTCCGTCACCCCTCAAGCATTCGGAGCCCCTCATCGGGTGACCCCAAGTTCCTGCAGAGTGAGTCGCAACGCCCGCACGGCATAGTGTAGTCGCGACTTCACTGTTCCCTCGGCGATGCCGAGGTCCGCAGCGATCTGCGTGGTGGTCCATCCGCGGTAGTAGGACCGTTCGATCACTGCTCGGTGCTCGGCGGACAACTGGGCCATCCCGTCCGCTATCAGCAACCGGTCCAGCGCCGCATTGACCTCATCCGGCGTGGACTGTTCGGGCGCACCCGATACGTCTGTGGAACCGACGACGTTGCGAAACCGCGCGCTGCGCCGGTCGTCGATGATCATGTTGCGGGCCACCGTGAACAGCCACGCCCGCGCCGAGCGCTCGGTGTCCCCGACGACCTCGGGATGCTGCCATGCGCGCAGCAACGTCTCCTGGACCACATCCTCGGACTGGCTCGCGTCCCCCGTCAGCCGCAGCGCATAACGCCACAGCACCGCGGCGTGTTCGTCATAGAGCGCCTTCATCAGAGCGGCCTCGGCAGCCCCGGAAGCCCTCCCCGTGCCAGCCACACGAGCCACTCGATCACCTCCTGCCCGGGAAACGAGCGGAGCTGAGGTTTAGTTCACCAGCGTCAGGATGCGCGGCCCCGCGTCGGTGGCCGCGACGGTGTGCTCCCAGTGTGCCGCGCGCGAGCCGTCGGTGGTGGTGACCGTCCACTGGTCGTCCAGCACCACCGTCTTGCCGGTGCCCAGCGTCAGCATGGGCTCGATGGCCAGCACCGACCCGGCGGCCAGCAGGGGGCCGCGCCCGGGCGAACCCTCGTTGGGCAAAAACGGATCCATGTGCATCTGCCGGCCGATGCCGTGCCCGCCGTAACCCTCGACGATCCCGAAGGCGCGCGAGTGGCGGGCCTCCGCGTCGCGGGTGCCCATCTCGATGGCGTGCGACACGTCGGTCAGCCGGTTACCGGGCACCATCGCCGCGATCCCGGCCTCCAGCGATTCGCGGGTCGCCTGCGACAGCGCTTCGTCGGCGGCGTCCAGCGTCCCGACCCCGAAGGTGATCGCGGCGTCGCCGTGCCAGCCGTCGAGCACCGCGCCGCAGTCGATGGACACCAGGTCACCGGACGCCAGGATCTCGGCGGCCGACGGTATGCCGTGGACGACCCGCTCGTTGACCGAGGAACAGATCGACGCCGGATAACCGTGATAGCCCAGGAACGACGGCACCGCGCCGGCGTCGCGGATCACCGACTCGGCGATCTCGTCCAGGCTCAGCGTCGACACCCCGACGATCGCGGCCGCCCGCACCGCCTGTAGCGCCGCCGCGACCACCGCGCCCGCCGCCGCCATGGCGTCGAGCTCACCGGCGCTGCGCTGCGGCACCACCTTGCGGCTCCGCAGCCGCGCCAGCGGGTTCATCCCTACTTGCCCAGCGCCTGCAACGCGCGGGCGAACACTTCGTCCATAGTGCCGACGGCGTCGACCGTCTTGAGCTGGTCGCTGTAGTACTCCAGCAGCGGTGCCGTCTCGTCGCGGTAGACCTTCATCCGGTTCAGGATGATGTCGTCGGTGTCGTCGGCGCGGCCCCGCGCTTTGAGCCGCTCCAGCAGCTCCTCCTGGGACACCCGGAATTCCAGCACCGCGTCGATGTCGGTGCCCCGGCGCCCCAGCATGTCGTGCAGGGCTTTGGCCTGTCCGGTCGACCGCGGGAAGCCGTCCAGGATGAAGCCGTTGGCCGCGTCGGCATCGCTCAGGCGGTCGTCGACGAGCTGGTTGGTCAGCTCGGAGGGCACCAGGTCGCCGGCGTCCAGGTAGCGCTTGGCCTCCAGGCCCAGCTTGGTTCCGTTCTCGATGTTGCTGCGGAACAGCTCACCGGTGGAGATGTGCGGGATTCCCAGCTTTTCGGAGAGCTTCTGGGCCTGCGTTCCCTTGCCCGCCCCCGGCGGTCCCAGCAAAACGACTCTCACTTCAGGAACCCTTCATAGTTGCGCTGCATGAGCTGACTCTCGATCTGCTTGACCGTATCCAAGCCCACGCCGATCATGATCAACACCGCGGTACCGCCGAACGGCAGATTCTGAACCGCTCCGCCATTGCCGATCTGCAAGAACAAGTTGGGCAGCACCGAGATCGCGCCGAGGTAGATCGAACCCGGCAGGGTGATCCGGCTCAGCACGAAACGCAGGTAGTCGGCGGTCGGCTTGCCCGGCCGGATGCCGGGGATGAACCCGCCGAACTTCTTCATCTCGTCGGCACGCTCGTCGGGATTGAACGTGATCGACACGTAGAAGTACGTGAAGAAGATGATGAGGCCGAAGTAGATGGCGATGTACACCGGATCGCTGGGGTCCGACAGGTAGCTGCCGACGAACTTGTCCCACCAGCTGTTGCCCACGCCGCCGCTGCCGCTGCGGATCAGTTGGGTGATCAGGTGCGGGATGTAGATCAGCGAGGACGCGAAGATGACCGGGATAACACCGGCCTGGTTGACCTTGAGCGGCAGATACGTGGAGGTTCCGCCGTACATGCGCCGGCCGACCATCCGCTTGGCGTACTGGACCGGGATCCGGCGCTGGCCCTGCTCGACGAACACGACGCCGACGATGATGACCAGCGCGGCGACCAGGACGGCGGCGAAGATCATCCCGCCGCGGCTGTCCAGGATCGTCTTGCCCTCGGCGGGGATGCGGGCCGCGATCCCGACGAAGATCAGCAGCGACATGCCGTTGCCGATGCCGCGCTCGGTGATCAGCTCACCCATCCACATCACCAGCGCCGCGCCGGACGTCATCACCAGCACGATGACCACCAGCGTGAAGATGCTCTGGTCGGCGATGATGTCCAGCGAGCAGCCCTGCAGCAGCCCGCCGTTGGCGGCCAGGGCCACGATGCTGGTGGCCTGCAGGATGGCCAGCGCGATGGCCAGGTAGCGGGTGTACTGCGTCATCTTGGCCTGGCCCGATTGGCCTTCCTTGCGCAGTTCCTCGAACCGCGGGATGACGACCGTGAGCAGCTGCACGATGATGCTGGCCGTGATGTAGGGCATCACCCCCACCGCGAACACGGTGAGTTTGAGCAGGGCACCACCGGAGAACAGGTTGATCAGCGAGTAGATCTGTCCGGCCGCGCCACCGCTGGCCTCTTTGATGCACTGCTGGACGTTCGGGTAGTTGACGCCAGGGGACGGTAACGCGGCGCCGACCCGATACAAGACGACGATGCCAAGCGTGAAGAGGATCTTCCGTCTCAGGTCGACTGTCCGCAGCGATGAGATGAAAGCGGAAAGCAACTCTTCCTCCTGCGCAGCCGGGGGTTTCCTGCATCACGCGCCCAACACCCGCAGGCCAGGACGTACGGCCGACTAATCTACAGCGCGTCAAACCGTGTACGAGACTAACAGCTGGTACGGGCAGCTCTGGTCAGGGCCTTTACTGCGCCCCTCTGGGAGACCGCCCGCGGCGCGGTTAACCGGGCGTTTGCGTCGCCGCCGCCCCACGGGAGAAAAACACAGCAAGCCGTAAGCCGCGAGGCGTAGAGTTCCCCTGACTCGTTGCATTTGCTAAATAACTTGGGAGCAGCATGACACGCACTGACCAAGACAGCTGGGACTTGGCCTCGAGCGTCGGCGCCACGGCCACCATGGTCGCCGCGGCCCGCGCGCTGGCCAGCGAGGGTTCCAATCCGATCATCAACGACCCCTTCGCCGCACCCCTGGTGCGCGCGGTCGGCCTCGATTTCTTCCGGCGCCTGGTCGACGGTGAGGTCACCGAATCCGAGGGCTACCAGGGCAGCGGCAAGGACCTGGGGCTGGAGACCGACTCGATCGCCGTGCGCACCCGCTTCTTCGACGACTTCTTCCTCGACGCCGCCCGCGACGGGGTCCGCCAGGCGGTGATCCTGGCCGCCGGCCTCGATTCCCGCGCCTACCGGTTGAGCTGGCCGGCCGGCAGCGTGGTCTACGAGGTCGATCAGCCCGCCGTCGTCGAGTTCAAGAGCACGACGATGTCGCACCTGGGTGCCGCCCCGGCCGCGGAGCGGCGCACGGTCAGCATCGATCTGCGCGAGGACTGGCCGGCCGCGTTGCGCGACAGCGGCTTCGACGTGACCCAGCCGACGTCGTGGAGCGCCGAGGGACTGCTGATGTACCTGCCGCCGGACGCCCAGGACCGGCTCTTCGACAACATCACCGAGCTCAGCGCCCCCGGCAGCAGGCTGGCCACCGAGTATCACCCCGACACCGCCGGCACGACGATGTCGCAACGCGCCCAGGAGTTCAACGACAGGTGGGCCAAAGTCGGCTGCGACATCGACCTGTCGGGGCTGTTCTTCGACGGCGAGCGCAGCAACGTCGTCGACTACCTCACCGGTAAGGGCTGGGAGGTGGCCGCCCGGCCGCGCCGCGAGCTGTTCGGCGAATACGGCCTGAAATTCCGCGACGACGAGGCGATGGCGCAGTTCCGCAACATCGTCGCGGTGACCGCCACCCTGCGTTAGCCATGCCGGAGACCGACAACAAGCGATCGGACGGCGACAGCTGGGATCTGGCGTCCAGCGTGGGAGCCACCGCCACCGCGGTGGCCGCCCGGCGGGCGCTGGCGTCCAAGGGTCCCAACCCGCTGATCGACGATCCCTTCGCCGAGCCGTTGGTGCGCGCCGTCGGCGTCGAGGCCTTCATCCGGATGATGGATGGAGACATCGAGACCCCCGAGGATGATCCGGCGTTCACCGCGCGGCGGCTCGGTGAGGGCATGGCGGTCCGCACCCGGTTCTTCGACTCGTTCTTTCTGGGGGCCGCCGACTCCGGTATCCGCCAGGCCGTCATCCTGGCCTCGGGACTGGACACCCGGGCCTACCGGCTGGCCTGGCCGCCCGGCACCGTGGTCTACGAGATCGACCAGCCGCGGGTGATCGAGTTCAAGACCCGCACGCTGGCGGACCTGGGTGCAACCCCGAGCGCCGAGCGGCGGGCGGTGGGCGTGGACCTGCGCGACGATTGGCCGGCCGCATTGCGCGACGGTGGATTTGATGCGGCCGCGCCCACGGCGTGGAGCGCCGAAGGCCTGCTGGGTTATCTGCCGCCGGAGGCACAGGACCGCCTGTTCGACAGCATCACCGCGCTGTCCGCCGTCGGCAGCCGGATCGGCACCGGCTACGTGCCCGACATGCGCGGGCGCATCGAAAAGCGGGGCCGCGAGATCAGCGAGCGCTGGCGCCGGATGGGGCTAGACCTCAACTGGGCGGATCTGGTGTACCCCGGCGAACGCAACGACGTCGTGACCTACCTGTCCGAGCGGGGCTGGCGCTCGTCGGTGCACAGCACCCCGGAACTGTATGCCGCCAACGGTTTCGAATTTCCCGAGCAACCGTCGATGGCGGCCTTCGCCGACATCCGATACGTGACCGCGACCCTGTCCGAGGAGGCGTCGTGACCCGCACCGATCGAGACACCTGGGACCTGGCCTCGAGCGTGGGCGCCACGGCGACCTGGGTCGCCGCTTGCCGGGCGCTGGCCGGTAAGCGGGCCGACGCGCTGATCGACGATCCGTTCGCCGACCCGCTGGTCCGCGCGGTGGGCGCCGAGTTCTTCATCCGGGTGCTCGACGGCGAAATCACCGATGAGACCGGCGGTCTCGATGCCGACGCCGACCCGGACGCGGAATTCAACCTGCAGCGGATGACCAACATGATGGCCGTGCGCACCCGCTACTTCGACGACTTCTTCACCGACGCAACCGCTTCCGGTATCCGCCAGGTCGTCATCCTGGCCTCCGGCCTGGACTCACGACCCTATCGCCTGGCCTGGCCGGCGGGCACCGTGGTGTACGAGGTCGACCAGCCCGCCGTCATCGAGTTCAAGTCCACGACGCTGGGCGCGTTGGGGGCCAAGCCCACCGCGCAGCTGCGCACGGTGTCGGTCGACCTGCGCGAGGACTGGCGTGGCGCCCTGCGGGACAAGGGTTTCGACGAGTCGCGGCCCAGCGCCTGGAGCGCCGAGGGCCTGTTGATGTATCTGCCGCCGCAGGCGCAGGACAGCCTGTTCGACGTGATCACCACGCTCAGCGCGCCGGGCAGCCGGCTGGCGACCGAGTACCACGACGGCGGCACCTCGGACCTGCTGGAAAGGCGCGCCAAGGCGATGACCAGGCGGTGGGGGCAATTCGGCTTCGATGTCGACGTGTCGACGCTGGTCTACCGCGGCGCGCGCACGCCTGCAGCGCAGTATCTGAGCGCCCTGGGCTGGCAAGTGTCGACCCGCACCCGCGCCGACATGTTCGCCGAGGCGGGGCTGCCCCTTCCACCGGGCGACAGCCTGGAGTCGCTGCGGCACAGCATCGCGGTCGACGCCGTACTGCCCTGACCGTCAGTGGGGGTTGGCCGCCGGTGCCCGCACGACCATCGGCACGGCCGGGAAACACCAGGCCATCTCCGAGCGCGACTTGCGCAGCGCGGCGGTGCCGTAACCCCGCTTGCGGTGATCGGGGTGGATCCAGATCCGCACGTCGACCTCGCCGCGGACCAGCTCGCCGAACACCATGCCGACCTTTTCGCCGTGGTCGATGGCCACGAACCAGGCGGCCTCCTCGTCGTCGACCCGGCCCAGCGCGGCGCTGATCTCGTCGTCGAGGTTGCCCGCCTGCCCGCCGGATCCGTCGCCCGACACGCCACCCATGTCCTCGGTGCGGACGCGGAAGATGTCGCGGTCCTCGCTCGCGGAGAACGGCCGCAGCTCGAGGGTGTCCCCCGAACTCGCGGGACGCTCGCCCAGGGTGAAGCTCAGCTGCTTGTTCAGGTCCTCGAGTTCGGTCTGGATCGTCTTTCGCGAATCCTTCGTGAGTCGGTCGAAGGACAAGCCGAATACCGCTTCGGCGCCCGTCCGCGAGGTATCGAGCAAACCGGCGATGGCGTCGATCGCCTCCGATTTGTTGCCCGCCTCCACAATCAGGTCGAGTACTTCGTGCCGTCGTTCAAGGGCTTTCAACAGTGCGTCGGCGATTTCGCGGCGGGCGGCTTTGCGGTCCTGGTCGGTCATTGCACCAGCCTAGATCGCCGGTGGCACCACCGCGCTACATCTGCGGTTCCCCAACTCCAGGAAGCGCTGGTAACGATCCCCGACCGCGCTCGCCCAGGCGGGGTCGGGCTCCACGATGCGCTCGGTGCGCACCCATCGGGCGGCATCGGCGATGGTCGTCTCGAGGCCGGCCGCCATGCGCGCCAGGAAGGCGGCTCCCAGCGCGGCCCCCTCCGCCACCCCGGACACCTCGACCGGGCGCCCGGTGGCGTCGGCGATGGCTTGCAGCCACGGCCCCACCCGGGTGCCGCCGCCGGTGGCCACGATGCGTGACACCGGCGTCCCGGACAGTTCGATGAGCTGGCGGACGACGAAGCCGGATGCCTCGTAGGCGGCCCGCCGCAGCGCGGCGGCGTCGTGGGTGAGATCCAGCGCCTCGAGCACGCCCCGGCGGTCCGGGTCGTGGAACGGGGTGCGCTCGCCCCGCAAATAGGGCGACCACACCGGCACCCGCCCGGGCTCCACGGCCGTCGGATCCGCCGGTGCCACAACGCGATCCACCCAGCCCAGGAACAGCCCGCCGGCGTTGCTGGCCCCGCCGATCTGGCTCTTGCCGGGCGTGGTGTGCGGAATGGTCCACAGGCCGGGCATCTGGCGAGCCTCGGCGATCGTCGTCCAGACAATCAGCGTGGTCCCGCACATCACCAGCACGTCGCCGTCGTGATCGGCACCGGCGACGATCTGTTCGCACAACGCGTCGATGGCGCCGGTGGCCAGCGCGGCCTCGCTGCCGTTGACCTGCCCGACGACGGCCCCCATGCTTTCCACCCGGGGCAGCTGCGAGACCTGCGCGCCCCGGTCGGCGCATGCCTCGGCGTTCCAGCCGGTCCCGTCGAACAAGGGAAACGCCGTGGCGGCGGTGGCGATGTCGATGACCGCCTGGCCCGACAGCGCGTGGTTGGCCACCGCCGGCGCGGGCCAGTAGCCGGCGGCGCCCGGCGCGTGGGCGGCCGTCCAGCGCAAGAACTCGGCGGCCTCGCCCAGTGCGGGCAGCTGCGGCGCTTGTGGGCCCGGGCCGCCGGGCGCGCGGCCCCGCGCGTCGCCGTAGAGCAGTCCCGGCGTGATCGGTGTGCCGGTGTCGTCGACGGCGGTCATCGACGGCACCATCGCCGAGACGGCCACCGCCGCGATTCCGGGTTGCCCGACCAGTTCGTCCAGCGCCGCCGACGGCCCACGCCGCCACGCCGCCACGGCGTCGTGCTCCAGCCGGTCGGGTTCGGGCACCCGCAGCTCGTGCGGGATGCGCACGCGCGCCGTCACGTTGCCGTCGGGGTCGGCGGCGATGGCCTTGACCGCGGTGCTGCCGACGTCGATGCCGATTGTGACGTCATTGCGTGACACGGGCGTCACCGTACGCCAGCATTGGCACTCGTGACGTCCAAACCGCGCGCCTTGGTGACCGCCCCGATGCGTGGGCCGGGCTTCGCCACACTGCGGGAGCTCGCCGACGTCGTCTACGACCCCTGGATCGAGCAGACCCCGCTGCGCATCTACAGCGCCGAGCAGCTGGCCGAGCGAATCACCGGCGAGGGCGCCGAAATCGTGGTGGTGGAAAGCGATTCGGTGCGGGGCCCGGTGTTCGACGCGGGCGTGCGGGTGATCGCGTCCACCCGTGGCGACCCCAACAACGTCGACGTCGCCGGGGCCACCGCGGCCGGCATCCCGGTGCTGAACACGCCGGCCCGCAACGCCGATGCCGTCGCCGAGATGACGGTGGCCCTGCTGCTTGCCGCCACCCGGCACGTGCTGACCGCGGACGCGGATGTGCGCAGCGGCAACATCTTTCGCGACGGCAGCATCCCGTATCAACGCTTCCGCGCCGCCGAGATCGCCGGGCTCACCGCGGGGCTGGTGGGCCTCGGCGCGGTCGGCCGCGCTACGCGGTGGCGGCTGTCCGGGCTGGGCCTACGCGTCATCGCCCACGACCCCTACAACCCCGACGCCCGGCACAGCCTCGACCAGTTGCTGGCCGAGGCCGACGTGGTCTCGATGCACGCCCCGGTCACCGACGACACGGCCGGCATGATCGGCGCGCGGGAGTTCGCGGCCATGCGCGACGGCGTGGTCTTCCTCAACACCGCCCGGGCCCAGTTGCACGACACCGATGCGCTGGTGGACGCCCTGACCGCGGGCAAGGTGGGCGCCGCGGGGCTCGACCACTTCGCCGGCGAGTGGCTGCCGGCCGATCACCCGCTGGTGGGCATGGGAAACGTGGTGCTGACCCCGCACATCGGGGGCGCCACCTTCGACACCGAGGCGCGGCAGGCGCAGATGGTGGCCGACGACCTGGAAGCGCTGTTGGCCGGCAACGCGCCCGCGCATATCGTCAACCCGGAGGTGTTAGGGCCATGAAGTTCGTGGACAACCCGGAAACCGCGGTGCTGGACGCCGCCAAGGACATGCTGCGCCGCGGTCTGGTCGAGGGGACTGCCGGCAACATCTCCGCGCGCCGCGCCGACGGCCACATCGTCATCACCCCGTCGTCGGTCGACTACCGCGACATGCAGCTCGACGACCTGGTGCTCGTCGACGCCGACGGCTCGGTGCTGGAGGCGGCGCAGGGCCGCGCGCCGTCATCGGAGATGCAGCTGCACCTGGCGTGTTATCGGGCGTTCGACGACATCGGCAGCGTCATTCACAGCCATCCGGTGTGGGCCACCATGTTCGCCATCGCCCACGAACCGATCCCGGCCTGCATCGACGAGTTCGCGGTTTATTGCGGCGGCGACGTCCGGTGCACCGACTACGCCGCCTCCGGCACGCCCGACGTCGGCGCCAACGCGGTGAAGGCGCTCGAGGGCCGCGGCGCCGCGCTGATCGCCAACCACGGCCTGGTGGCGGTGGGACCGCGGCCCGACAAGGTGTTGCATATCACCGCGCTGGTCGAGCGGACCGCTCAAATCGTCTGGGGTGCAAGGGCTCTCGGCGGGCCGGTGCCCATCCCCGAGGACGTCAACCGCAACTTCGCGTCCGTGTATAGCTATCTGCGGACGAACGCCTAGCCGGCCGCCGGGCCCGGCGCTAGCTGAAACTGACCGGGAGTGACTCGTACACGGTCATGTTGTTGCACAGGTCGGGCAGCGTCATCCTCGGTCGGCCGACGTCGATGTTGTTGGTATTCAACAGGATTTCATCGAGCGCGGCCCGGACCTCCGCCCGCGCAAGCATCGCACCCAAGCAGTGGTGGGCGCCGCCGCCGCCGAAGGACTGGTGGGGGTTGGGATCACGGCGGATGTCGAACCGGTAGGGGTCCGCGAAGACGTCCTCGTCGCGATTGGCCGAGCGCAGCATCGTCACCACCCGCGCACCCGCGGGGATCACCGCGTCACCGAGCGTCACATCCCTGATCGCCCCGCGCACCCAGAACATGATCGGTGTGGAGTAGCGGATCACCTCCTCGACCGCGGTGCGCCGCGTGTCCGGGTCGGATCGGTAGGCCGCGAGCTGATCCGGATTGCCGGCGAAGGCTCGGATGCCGTCGCACAACGCATTTCGCGTCGTATCGGCGCCGGCCAGGCCGAGCACGAAGAAGAAGATCTCCAGCTCGTTGGATGGCAGCAAAAAGCTTTCGCCCGATTCCGCGGTGATCTCGGTGGTGCACAGCGCGCTCCAGATGTCGTCCACGGGATGCTCCCGCTTGCGGGCGGTCAGCGCGCTCGCGTACTCGAACAGCTCCATGAACGGCAACAGATCATCGCCGCCGGGGACCGACATCTGTGCGCCGGCCGTCTTCAGCACCCGGTCGATCAAGCCGAACACTTGGGGGCGGTCGGCGTCGGGGATCCCGACGATGTCACCGATCACCGATATCGGCAGTCCCGCGGCCAGGTCGACAAACTCACCGCCACCGGATTCGACGAGTGTCGCGGCCATGGCCTTGGCCCGCCGGCGAATCCCCTCTTCCAGTTTGGCCACCGCGCGGGGTGTGAACGCGCGGGAGATGACTTTGCGGCGAATCGTGTGATCCGGCGGGTCCATGCTCACGATCGCCGGATAGGCGTCGAACAACGGTACGTCCTGGATCAGCGGGCCGCGGGTCGCCGTGAATGTTTCGTGATCGCGGTGCACGCGCGCGACGTCCGCGTGCTTGGTGCACACCCAAAACTCGCGTCCCACAGCGGATTGCACGTCGGAAGTCAGCCGCTGGTGAAAGACCGGGGTGTGGGCGCGCAACTCGGCAAACAGATCGTCGGGAAAACGCGACGCCCATAGCGCGGGGGCGGCGAGATCGATGGTCGCGCCGGTCACGATCCGTCTCGATTCCGCTTGAGCTCCTCGCGCAGGCCGGCCAGGATCAGGCGCAGTCCGTAGGCGAACGCCTCGTCACCCGGACCGTGTGCCATTCCCCCGGCGCGCCGGGTGTGTTCAAGCTGAACCGAGCCCAGCAGATGGATGTACAACGCTGCATGCGCGGCATCGAAATGCTTTTCATCCAAGCCACTTTCGCGCAGAATTGCGCGCGCGGCGCGGTTCATCTCGGCGGCCGCGGCGGTGTGCGGATGCTGCTGGAGCAGGGCCGCGATCCCGGGAACGTCGACGAGCACGTGCCAGGCATTCAGGTGCAGCGCAACCAACCGCGCTTCCCAATCGCCCGCCTGCGGCACCTCGATCTGCGTGAGGACCGATTCGATGAGCAGATCGAGCAGTTCGCGCTTGTCGCGGACGTGGTAGTACACCGACGAGGCGGCCGTACCCGCTTCGGCCGCCAGCTCCCGCATCGTCACCCGGCCGACGCCCACGCGCCTAGCCAGTTGCAGGAGGTGCTTGGTCAGGTGCGCCCGGTCCAGGGCCCCGTAGCGCAGCACCGGTACATCGACGTCGGCCTTCACGCGTCCCCCACTTCGAACAGCGTTCTATTTCGAACGGTGTTCAGATTAGAACAGCGTTCGCCTACGCTTGTCAACCATGGGGCGATACCACGTGGTTCAGTGGTCGACCGGCAACATCGGAAGGCGGGCGCTGGGCATCCTGCTGGACCGCGACGACTTCGATCTGCAGGGCGTACATGCGTTGGACGCCGCGAAGGCGGGGCGCGACGCGGGAATCCTCGCGGGCCGGCCCCCGACCGGCGTCATCGCGACGAGCGATGTCGACGCGCTGCTCGACCTGGCACCCGACTGCGTGAGCTACATGCCACGCGTCATCGACTACGCGCTGGTGGAAACGATGTTGCGTCGCGGCATCAACGTGGTCACGACGGGCGACTTCCTGACCGGCACCCACCACCGGGCTGAACTGCCGGCGCTTGAGGAGGCCGCGCGCCGGGGCGGTGCGACCTTTCTGGGAACGGGTTTCGAGCCGGGCTTCATCAACGTCGTCGCCGGCTTCCTCACCGGTGCCTGCCGCAAGGTTCGCAGCGTCAAGCTCGTCGAAACGCTGGACTGCACCACCTATCCCGTGCGGGAGGTGTGGCAGGTGCTCGGATTCGGTAAGCCACCGCGGCAGCCGCTGACGCCGATCGACCCCGCGGCTCAACGCTACGGCCTCGGTTACTTCGAGACCCTGGACATGATCGCCACAATGCTGGGGACCGAACTCGATTCGACAGAGGCGTTCGTCGAGACCGCGGTGCTGACCCGGGATCTGGATCTGGGGTGGGTGAATTACGCCGCCGGCACCGTCGGCGGCCAGCGCCGCACCTATCGGGGCTATCGCCGCGGAAGCCCGCTGGTCGAACTGGCCATCTGCTGGACCATGAGTGACGACGCGCTCGAGCCGAAATGGACCGACCCCGAGGGTTTCCGCGTGGTGATCGACGGCGAACCGCGCGTCGACGCGACGATCAGGTTCGGCGAGCCCGGGCAGGACGTGATGACCGTGCTGATGGACAGCACCGCCGTCGCGGCCGTCAACGCCATCCCGTTCCTGTGCCAGGCGCCACCGGGGGTCATCACGCCAATCGATCTGCCGCTCATCGGTTCCCGCGGCGCGTTGGGCTAACGCTGGTCGAACCCGTGATGAGCACCCGCTTATCCGCCACCGCGGAGGGCGTCGCGTCCGCCATCAGTAAAGGTTGCCGCGAAATCCGGGAAGCGTACAGTGGGAGAAGCTTGTTATATCGGCTAAGTATTAGATTGACTACCTCCGATAGGAGCACACCGTATGACTTCCACCAGGTACGAAGGCGACACCTGGGACCTGGCGTCCAGCGTCGGCGTGACCGCGACCATGGTCGCGGCGGCCCGCGCCATGGCCACCCGGGCCGACAACCCGCTGATCAACGACCCCTTCGCCGAGCCGCTGGTGAAGCTGGTCGGCGTGGACCTGCTGTCCCGGCTGGCCAGCGGCGAGCTGGACCCCGCCGAGCTGAACGACGTGCGCGACGGCGCCGCGGGATCCGCTGGCGCGATGTCGCGGATGGCCGACAACATGGCCGTGCGCACCAAGTTCTTCGACGAGTTCTTCCTGGATGCGACGAACGCCGGCATCAAGCAGGCGGTGATCCTGGCCTCCGGGCTGGACGCCCGCCCGTACCGGTTGGCGTGGCCGGCCGGGACGGTGGTCTACGAGGTGGACCAGCCGCAGGTGATCGAATTCAAAACCCGCTCGCTGGCCGAGCTGGGCGCCGAGCCGACCGCCGAGCGGCGGGTGGTGGCCGTCGACCTGCGCGACGACTGGCCCACCGCGCTGCGCAACGCCGGATTCGACCCGGCCCAGCCGACCGCGTGGAGCGCCGAGGGCCTGCTCGGCTACCTGCCGCCCGAGGCGCAGGACCGCCTGCTGGACACCATCACCGAGCTCAGCGCGCCGGGTAGCCGGTTGGCCACCGAGAGCGCGCCCAACCCCGAGCCCGGTCACGAGGAGAAGATGAAGGAGCGCATGCAGACGATCTCCGAGCGCTGGCGTGCGCACGGTTTCGAGCTGGACATGGCGGGACTGGTCTACTTCGGCGACCGCAACGAGGCGGCCGCATACCTGGCCGACCGCGGCTGGCGGCTGAACAGCGCCAGCATCACGGAACTGTTCGCCGCCAACGGACTTGACCCGCTCACCGACGATGACACGCGGATGGGCGAGATGCTGTACACCAGCGGCACGCTCGGCGAGAAGGAGGAGGCAGCCCGATGACCACCGACGCGGCAAGAACCGACGGCGACAGCTGGGACCTGGCGTCCAGCGTGGGAGCGACGGCAACGATGGTCGCCGCATCCCGCGCCGTCGCTTCGCAGGGGCCCAACCCACTGCTCGACGATAAATTCGCCGATCCGCTGGTCCGCGCCGTCGGATTGGACCCCTTCATCCGCATCATCGATGGTGACGTTGACTTCGCCGACGATCCGCTGATGAACCGCAAAGCCAGGGCCGAGCAGATGACCGTCCGGACACGGTTTTTCGACGATTTCTTCATCAATGCCACCGAAGACGGTGTGCGCCAAGCGGTGATTCTGGCTTCCGGCCTGGACACCAGGGCCTACCGCTTGCCGTGGCCCGCGGGCACCGTGGTCTACGAGATCGACCAGCCACAGGTCATCGCGTTCAAGACCAACACGCTGGCAGGCCTCGGCGCGGCCCCCACCGCCGAGCGGCGGACAGTGGCCATCGACCTGCGCGAGGACTGGGCTGCGGCCTTGCGCGAGAACGGGTTTGACGTCTCGCAGCCGACCGCGTGGAGCGCCGAAGGGCTGCTGCCCTACCTGCCACCCGAGGCGCAGGACCAGCTGTTCGACAACATCACCTCGCTCAGCGCGCCGGGCAGCCGGCTGGCCACCGAACACGTGCCGGACCCCAACGCCTTCACCGACGAACGCCTGCAGCGCATCACCGAGCGGTGGCGCAGTGCCGGGTTCGACCTTGACGCAGGTGAGCTGTTCTACCGGGGTGAACGCAGCGTCGTCGTCGACTACCTGAGCGAGCACGGCTGGGATGTGACGGCCCACGCAGTAAGGGAACTGTACGCGCACAACGGCTTCGAATTTCCCGAAGAAGTGGTGGTGGCCTTCGGTGACCTGAGCTACGTCGCCGCCACCCTCAAGTAGGCTGCTTCCATGTCACGCAGTCACGACGATGAGTGGGATCTTGCCTCCAGCGTCGGCGCGACCGCGACCATGGTCGCGGCCGGGCGCGCCATGGCGTCCAAGGATCCCCGCGGTCTGATCAACGATCCGTTCGCCGAGCCGCTGGTGCGCGCGGTCGGGGTGGATTTCTTCACAAAGATGATGGACGGCGACCTCGAGCTGGATGCGATCGAGAACGCCACGCCGGTGCGCATCCAGTCGATGGTCGACGGAATGGCGGTGCGTACCAAGTACTTTGACGACTACTTCGTCGACGCCACCGGCGGCGGGTTGCGGCAGGTGGTGATCCTGGCCTCGGGGCTGGACTCGCGCGCCTACCGGTTGCCCTGGCCGGCGGGCACGGTGGTCTACGAGATCGACCAGCCGCGGGTGATCGAATTCAAGAGCCGCACCCTGGCCGACGTCGGCGCGGAGCCGACCGCGCCGCGGCGCACCGTTCCCATCGATCTGCGCGCGGACTGGCCCGCCGCCCTCAAGGCGGCGGGATTCGACACCACGGTGCCAACGGCCTGGCTGGCCGAGGGCCTGCTGATCTATCTGCCGCCCGACGCCCAGGACCGGCTGTTCGACAACATCACCGCGCTCAGCGCACGGGGAAGCACCATTGCCACCGAATTCGTGCCCGGCATAGTGGATTTCGATGCCGAACGGGGTCGGGAGATGTCCGGTTCGTTCCGGGAGCACGGCGTCGACATCGACATGGCGTCGCTGGTGTACGCCGGTGAACGCAACCATGTCATCGACTATCTGTCCAGCATCGGCTGGAAGGCCGAGGGCGTCACCCGCACGGAACTCTTCGCGCGCAACGGCATCGAGGCGCCCGCGCCGGAGAACGACGACCCGCTCGGCGAGATCATCTTCATCAGCGCCGAGCTGGCCGGCTAGACCGGCTGGGTCCCTAGAGCCGCCAGGGCCCCAGCCACAGCGCGCTGGCGCCGTTGTAGGACCGTTCGACGTTGTCCAGGACGGCGCCGATGGTGCGGCCCAACAGCGCGGCCAGCGCGTCAGGCAGCGACGCGGCCGCCGGCTGCGAGGAGGCCCGCGGCCGCAGCATGTCCAGCAGCGAGCCGCCCGGGAGGGTGACCAGGCGCACGTCGGCGTCTTCGTCCAGTCCGGCAAGGATTTTCGCCCGGCGCAGCGCGGTACGGAAGCCACCCAGTTCGTCGACCAGCCCCCGCTCGCGGGCGTCGGCACCGGTCCACACCCGGCCCCGGGCCACGCGATCGACGGCCTCGGTGGTCAGATTGCGGCCGTCGGCGACCCGCTCCAGGAAGTCGGCGTACACCAGGTCGGCCTCGGCCTCCCGGTGGGCGCGCTGCTCGGGGGTGAACGGCGTCTCGATCGACCAGGCATCGGCATTGGCGTTGGTACGCACGGTATCCAGCCCGACGCCGAGGCGCTGCAGCAGATCGCGAATCACCAGCTTGCCGGTGATCACGCCGATGGAACCGGTGACGGTCGCGGGGCTCGCGACGATCGCGTCGGCGGCCGCGGCAATGTAATAGCCGCCGGACGCGGCGACCGCACCCATCGACGCCACCACCGGCTTGCCGCGCTTGCGCGCCCTTTTCACTTCTCGCCACAGCGTTTCCGATGCGGTGACCGAGCCGCCGGGGCTGTTGACCCGCAGCACGATCGCGGCCACCGAATCGTCGGCGGCGGCTTGCCGCAGTGCCGGGGCGATGGTGTCGCTGCCCACGGTGGATGCGCCGAACGGCAGGAACTGCGGTCCCCCACGTCCGTCGACGATCGTGCCGTCGACGTTGATCACGGCCACCGCCGGTTTGGCGCGCCGTCCGGGAACCGGGGGCACCGGCGGGGCCAGCCGCGACCGGGCCGCGCCGGCATAGCGCGACACATACAGCCGCGGTGGCGTGTTCTCCTCCGAAACATCTTTTACGCCAACCAGTTCCGCGATGCGGTCATAGGCTTCGTCCCGGAATCCGATCCGGTCGACCAGGCCAGAGGACACGGCCTCGTCGCGCAACAGCGGGGCGCGGTCGGCCAGCGCGTCCAGGGCGCCGGCATCCAGCTTGCGTGATTTCCCGACCGCCTCCCACACCTGCTCCTGCAGGCTTTCCAGCATCCGGGTGACGGCCTCGCGGTGGGCCTCGGTGAAGCCGTGCTCGGTGAAACGGTTTGCCGCCGACTTGTATTCGCCGCGGGCGACGAATTGGGCCTCGATGCCGGCCTTGTCCAACGCGTCGCGCAGGAAGGTGGCATTGCTGGCGAAACCGATCAGCCCGACGCTGCCGGCGGGCTGCATCCAGACCTCACCGAACGCCGAAGCCAGGTAGTACGACAGCGTGCCCGGGTAGGTCTCGGCCCAGGCCAGCGACGGCTTGGCGGCAGTGAAAGCGACGATGGCCTCGCGCAGTTCCTGCACCGCCGCCGCCGGCGACGCCGTCAGTTGCACACGGGCGATCAGCCCGGCGACCCGCGGATCCTCGGCCGCCCGGTAGATGGCGGCCACCACGTCGCGCAGCGCGAGCTGCCGGCTGCCCCCGCTGACGAGGGCCAGGGGGTCGAAGCCCGAGGTCTCCGGCGGAATCGTGCGCAGGTCCAACTCGAGCACACAGCCGTTGGGCACGCCGTGATGACGGGCGGTATCGACCCGGCCGGCCAGCGCCCGAACGTCGTCGACTCCGGGGATCGAAGGCAGGAAAGCGAACATGTCTGCAGACTACCGATGCACGGCCGTACGGTGGTCGGGTGAGGTTTTCCATCGCGATCCCGCAATTCGACTACGACGGCTTCGACGCAGCGGGGCTGCGCGCTTTCCTCGCGCGCGCCGAGGAGCTCGAGTTCGAGGGCGGCTGGCTGCTCGAACAGATCATCGGCCCCGCACCGCTGCTGGCTCCGCTGGAGCTGCTGGCGTATTGCGCGGCCTGCACCGAGCGCCTGCGCCTGGGCGTCGCCGTCCTGGTGACGTCGCTGCACGATCCGCTGCAGTTGGCCTCGGCCGCCACCGCGGTCGACCGACTCAGCCACGGCCGCTTGGACATTGGTGTCGCGCCCGGGGGTGGTCGGCGGCAATTCGCCGCCTTCGGCGTGGACAAGGACACGTTCATCTCGTATTTCACCGAGGGCCTGGAACTGATGAAGGCGGCCTGGTCCGACGAGCCAAGGGTGACGTTTCACGGCCGGTTCCGCGACGTCGACGACCTGCCGATATCGCCCAAGCCGGTGCAGCGCCCGCACCCGCCGATCTGGTTCGGGGGCCTGGCGCCCAAGGCCCTGGCCCGGGCGGTGCGACACGGCGACTCATTTTTGGGCGCCGGTTCGTCGACCACCGAAGCGTTCGCCGGCGCCGTGACCGTGGTGCGCCGCGAACTCGAGGAGCAGAACAAGGATCCCGCGACCTTCACCATCGGCAAGCGGGTCTATTTGATGGTCGACGACGACGCCGCCAAAGCCCGCGAACGCGTGCTGGACGGCCTGGACCGCATCTATGGCCGGATGCCCGGCGTGCAGGACGTGCCGGTCTCCGGCACACCCGACGACGTGGTGCGCGGGCTGCGCGAGGTCATCGACGCCGGGGCCCAGATGGTGCTGTTGAATCCCGTCGGCATCGACGCCGCGCAGAACCACGAACAGATGGAACGCCTTGCCGCAGAAGTGATTCCGCAGCTGAGCTAGCTAGGACAGCTCGGTGGCCGAACCGCCCGCGGCGGTGATCTTCTCGCGTGCGCTGCCGCTGAACTTGTGTGCGGACACCTCGACCTTGACCGTCAGCTTGCCGTCGCCGAGGACCTTGACCAGCGAGTTGCGGCGAACCGCGCCCTTGGCCACCAGCTCGTCCACGCCGATCGAACCACCCTGCGGGAAAAGCCGATTGAGGTCGCCGACGTTGACGATCTCGTACTCGGTGCGGAACCGGTTGCGGAACCCCTTGAGCTTGGGCAGCCGCATGTGGATCGGCATCTGGCCACCCTCGAAGGTGGCCGGCACGTTCTTGCGTGCCTTGGTGCCCTTGGTACCGCGACCGGCGGTCTTGCCCTTGGAGCCCTCACCGCGACCGACCCGGGTGCGCGCGGTCTTCGACCCCCGCGCCGGCTTGAGATCGTGCAGCTTGATCGTCATTTCTTGCTACCTCCGGTACCCGCGGTCGACGCCTCGGCCGGCTCCACCTCGACGAGGTGGCTGACCACCGCGATCAACCCGCGGGTCTGTGGGTTGTCCTCGCGAACCACCGACTGGCGAATCTTGCGCAGGCCCAGGGTGCGCAGGGACTCACGCTGCTTCCAGCGGGCCCCGATGGTGCTGCGCACCTGGGTGATCTTCAGTTGACTGCTCATGGTTGTGCCCCCGACGTCTGGGCCTCGCGTGCCGCCGCGCTGGCGATCGCGTCACCTTCCCGGCGAGCCTTGAGCATTCCGGCCGGCGCAACGTCCTCGATAGGCAGGCCGCGGCGAGCGGCCACCTCCTCGGGGCGCTGCAGCAGCTTGAGCGCGGTGACCGTCGCGTGGACCACGTTGATCGCGTTGTCGCTGCCCAGTGACTTGGCCAAGATGTCGTGCACGCCGGCGCATTCCAGCACCGCACGGGCGGCGCCACCGGCGATCACGCCGGTTCCGGGGCTGGCCGGGCGCAGCAGCACCACGCCGGCGGCCGCCTCACCCTGAACCGGGTGGGTGATGGTCCCGCGGATCAGCGGCACCCGGAAGAAGCCCTTGCGGGCCTCCTCGACGCCCTTGGCGATGGCCGCGGGAACTTCCTTGGCCTTGCCGTAGCCGACACCGACCATGCCGTTGCCGTCGCCGACGATCACCAGCGCGGTGAAGCTGAATCGCCGTCCACCCTTGACCACCTTGGAAACGCGGTTGATCGCGACAACCCGCTCCAGGTAGTTGCTCTTGTCGCCGTCGCGGTCGCGGCCACCACGACCGCCGTCGCCGCGCCGGCCGCGGCTGTCGCGGTCCCCGCGCGAGTCACGGCTGTCGCCGGCGCCTTGTCCGCCGGCCGGCTGCTCCGCCATTATGCGGTCCTTCCAGTCGTGTTCAAGCTCTTCGTCATCAGAATTGCAATCCGTTCTCGCGTGCGGCATCGGCCAGCGCCGCGATCCGTCCGCCGTAGGTGTATCCGCCTCGGTCGAAGACCACGCTGTCGATGCCGGCGGCCTTGGCGCGCTCGGCGATCAGCTGGCCCACCCGCACGCTGCGGGCTTTCTTGTCCCCCTGCAGGCTGCGCACGTCGTCCTCGATGGACGACGCGGCGGCCACCGTGGTCCCGTTCTCGTCGTTGACCAGTTGCACGTGGATGTGCCGCGCGGACCGGTTGATCACCAGCCGCGGACGCTGGCCGGTGCCGGCGATCTTCTTGCGCAGGCGTGCGTGCCTGCGCAGCCGGGAAACCCGCCGAGTCGCGGATACGCTCTGCCCCACCGGCTTTCGCGCGGCGGTGCCAGCTTGTGTTTGCGCCATGATTACTTACCTGTCTTTCCGACCTTGCGGCGGATCTGCTCACCCTCGTAGCGCACACCCTTGCCCTTGTACGGGTCGGGGCGGCGCAGACGGCGGATGTTCGCCGAGATCTGGCCGACCTTCTGCTTGTCGATCCCGGTGATGGTGAATTTCGTCGGCGACTGGACGGCGAACGTGATGCCGTCCGGAGCCTCGATCACCACGGGGTGGCTGTAACCCAGCGCGAACTCGAGGTTGGAACCCTTGAGCTGCACCCGGTAACCGACGCCGAAGATCTCCATCTTGGTGGTGTATCCCTGCGTGACGCCGGTGACCAGGTTGGACACCAGGGTCCGCGACAGCCCGTGCAGCGAGCGGTTGCGCCGCTCGTCGTTGGGGCGGGTGACCACGATCGCGCCGTCGTCGTTGCGCGACACGGTGATCGGCTCGGCCACCGTCAGGTCCAGGGCGCCCTTGGGTCCCTTCACCGACACCTTCTGGCCATCGATCGTCACGTCGACTCCGGACGGGACCGGAACCGGCTGCTTACCAATGCGAGACATAGTCTTTCGTTACCTCCCCGCCCTTACCAGACGTACGCGAGGACTTCGCCGCCCACGCCCTGTCGGGCTGCCTGGCGGTCGGTCAGCAGGCCCGAGGAGGTGGAGATGATCGCCACCCCCAGGCCACCGAGCACGCGCGGCAGATTGGTGGATTTCGCATACACCCGCAAACCGGGCTTGGACACGCGGCGCAGGCCGGCGATGCTTCGCTCCCGGCTCGGCCCGTACTTGAGCTGGACGATCAGCGACTTGCCGACCCGGGCATCCTCGGTCCGGAAATCGCTGATGTAACCCTCGCTCTTGAGGATCTGGGCGATGTTTGCCTTCAGCTTCGAGTGCGGCAACGTCACCTCGTCGTGATACGCCGAATTGGCGTTGCGCAGACGTGTCAAGAAGTCTGCGATCGGGTCCGTCATAGTCATCGAGCGCTGCTCCTCTTCATCGCTACGCTCTGCATCGTCGACATCGCGGTCATGACAGCGTTGGTACCTTCCTCGCGGTGGTTCCCGGTTTGGGCCTGTCGCGCACCTGTTCTGGGTTGGTCTTAGGGGTTGGGGCTGTTACCAGCTGCTCTTCTGCACGCCGGGCAGTTCGCCCGCGTGCGCCATCTCGCGCAGGCAGATCCGGCACAGGCCGAATTTGCGGAAGACCGCGCGCGGGCGGCCGCACTTGTTGCAACGGGTGTAGCCGCGCACCGCGAACTTCGGCTTGCGTGCGGCCTTGTTGACCAGTGCCTTCTTTGCCATCTACTCAGTTCTCCTTGAACGGAAAGCCGAGGGCCCGCAACAGCGCTCGTCCTTCGTCGTCGGTCGTCGCCGAGGTGACGACGTTGATGTCCATGCCGCGGACCCGGTCGATCTTGTCCACGTCGATCTCGTGGAACACCGACTGCTCGGCGAGCCCGAAGGTGTAGTTGCCGACACCGTCGAACTGCTTGGGCGACAGGCCGCGGAAGTCGCGGATACGGGGCAGCGCGATCGAGGTGAGGCGGTCCAGGAACTCCCACATCCGGTCCCCGCGCAGGGTGACCCGCGCGCCGATCGGCATGCCCTCACGCAGCTTGAACTGCGCGATGGACTTGCGCGCGCGACGAATCTCGGGACGCTGCCCGGTGATCAGCGCCAGGTCGCTGACGGCCCCGTTGATCAGCTTCGCGTCCCGCGCCGCATCGCCGACACCCATGTTGACGACGACCTTGGTCACCGTCGGGATCTGCATGACGTTGCCGTAGCCGAACTGCTGCTGCAACGAATCGCGAATCTCGCTGCGGTAGCGCTCTTTCAGGCGCGGCTGAACCTTTTCTGCTGTGGTCATCCTAGATGTCCTTGCCGTTGCGCTTGGAGATACGAACGCGCTTGCCGGTCTCCTCGTCGACGCGGTAGCCGACGCGGGTGGGCTTACCGTCCGAGTCGACCACCATCACGTTGGAGATGTGGATCGGCGCTTCCTGGGTGACGATCCCGCCCGACTGCGCGCCGCGCTGGTTGGTCGAAACCGCGGTGTGCTTCTTGATCGCGTTGACGCCCTCGACCAGCACTCGGTCGCGGTCCGGGTAGACCTTGAGCACCTTGCCTTTGGCGCCCTTGTCCTTACCGGCGATCACCAGGACGGTGTCGTCCTTCTTGATCTTCATTTACAAAACCTCCGGGGCCAGCGAGATGATCTTCATGAACCGCTTCTCGCGCAGTTCGCGGCCCACCGGCCCGAAGATGCGCGTCCCGCGCGGGTCGTTGTCGGGCTTGATGATCACCGCGGCGTTCTCGTCGAACTTGATGTAGCTGCCGTCGGGGCGGCGGCGCTCCTTGACCGTGCGCACCACGACGGCCTTGACGACATCCCCACGCTTGACGTTGCCGCCCGGGATGGCGTCCTTGACGGTGGCGACGATGACATCACCGATGCCGGCGTAGCGTCGCGACGAGCCGCCGAGCACACGGATGCACAAGATCTCCTTGGCGCCGGTGTTGTCGGCGACCTTCAGTCGCGATTCCTGCTGAATCACTCGATCTCCTGACCTGGGTTGCGTGTGCACGGCAGGAGAACCCACCTGGGTGAGCATTCGGCGGGCATGACCCACCAAAAACCTGACGTGCGCGGTCTTTGTCACCGAAGGGCACGCGGGGCCGATTCGCACCGGCCGAGGTCTGCCCAAGGCAACCCCTAGAGTCTAGGGGACGACCAGCTCAGAGCCAAATTCTGCGCGAAGGCGATCGAGATGGGTCGATTCTGCACCTAAAAGGGCGGCGGGTCCTCGTCGAACCCGTTGGTGGTGGGCCAGGGGTGGTTCGCCGGTGGGGCGGCTCGGGCCAGGCGTGCGTCGCGGTTGTGGCGGCGTTCGGTGGCCACGCGCGCGGCGCGGTCCTGGGCGCGGGTGCGGCGGCGTTTGGGCATCATCGCGGTGCGCTCGGCGCAGTAGTCGGACTTGGCGGCCGCCGCCCGAATATCGCCGGTGGGGGCGCAGAGTTGGGGGAACAGCAGTGCGCTGCCCGGGGTGGTGACATGGGTGCGTCCGGCCGGTGAGGTCAGGATCAGGGTGCCGTCGGGCAGCTGCTTTTCCTGCCAGCCCCAAAACGTCTTCACCAAATGATGGGTGCGGCACAGCGCCTTGAGGTTCGAGGCGTGCGTGGGGCCGCCGTCGGCGTAGGGGATCGTATGGTCGAGGTCGCAGTTCACGGCGGGCTGATCACAGCCGGGCCAGCGACACGTCAAGTCCCGGCAGCGCACGAAATCGGCCAGCGCCTTGGACGGCACATAACCCGGCTCCGGCGGCGCATCACCGGGATGAACCAGCGGTACCAGCGTGGCCGAGGCGGCCAGCTCGGCGACCAGCTCCGGTGAGATCAGGCCCTCGGCGCCCAGCTCGCAGGCCGGCGCCAAGCCGGTCCCGTCCAGACTGGCCCGCTCGGCGACCACATGAATCACCACCGCGCTCGACGCGGGCCGTTTGCCGGCCGCGCAGTCGGCGCGTCCGCAGCGACAGCCCAGCCGGTCTGCCCCGCCCGCCAGCGCGCCCAGCGCATCGGCGCGGCGCTGCGCGCGGGTGCGCGGGTCGTGCTCACACACCGTGGCCGCCAACGCGTTCAGGCGCCGGTCCAGCGCATGGGCGTCCGGGGCGAGCAGGGTGCCCTCCAGATGCGCCAACCCCTCCCCCATGTCGGCGACCCACACCTCACGCCCGGCCGCGCGCTCCTTGCGCCGCCGCACCGCATCCGCATCAGCGCGAGCCACCACCTTGTCCACCTGCGCGGCCAGCCGGCCCTGGCTCAGTGACGGCCACCTGGTCACGGTGGCGGCCAACTCCGCGTCCACCGCCGCCAGCACCTGCGGGTCGGTGATCAAATCGGTGCGGAACACGATCGTCTGAAACATCAGGTAGCCAATATCCCCGGCCGAAAACACCGCACCCACCTTCGGCAACCGTTCCCGCATCGCCCGCGCGTAGCGCAGCCGGCTGGCGGCCAACCCCTGGCTGATCCGCAGCTCGGCGGCCACCTCCGCACCCACCGCCGCCTCGGTGTCGATCGCCCACTCCTCGGTCTCGGCACACCGCGACAGCCGATAGGCGAACAATTCACCGATCGCCACCAACAGCGCGGCCGCCGCCCGATTCTCCGCCCGCGCGGCACCGCCGATCCGCTCGAGCAACCCCGTCGACACCGGCGTCGCCGACGGATAACGCCGCTCGAACCGCTCATCGAACCGCGCGATGACTGTCTCGAACATACATTCGATCATGCCACCGGCTACCGACAAGTGCGGTCAGTCGCCCTGCCGGATCCAGGCGACGATGTACAGGGTCATCGCCGTGACCAGCGCGATGAGGACCCACTGCACGATCGCCTGGTCGATCCACGACCCGGGCGGCGGGGCCCCGGGCAGGATGTTGCGCAGCGGGACGATCGCGAACAGGTTCGCGGCGTACCAGGTGGCGAACGGCGGCAGGAACTTCCTTCGGCCCAGCGCCATAGGAATGGCGACCAGCAGGGCCAGAGTGGGCAGGCTGACCAACACCAGGCAGATGCCCAGGTCGAAGATCAGGGGACCCTTGGCCCGCTTCAGGGTGATCACCACATTGCCGTTGTCGGTGGCGCGGGAGGTGGGCAGCGCGCTCGGGTCGTGCATCCGGTTGACGCTGACCTGCCACCCGTCCAGCGCCCCGGTCACCTCGACGCGGGCGGGCACCTTCCTGCGGTTCTCACCGGTGCCCACGAACGCGTCGGCCGCGATCGGCTCCGTCTGATAGGAGTCGAACGGCCAGTTACCCGGATCGCCGTGCGCCTCGATGGTGGTGCTGAGCTGGGCCGGCGCCTTGCCCTTCGGGTATTGCAGATCTCCCAGATCGCTTGTGGGATAAAGCCGGACCGCGACGTCGTTGGCCAGCACATCAAACCTGTTGTCGTACTGGGCAACTCCGGGATACGCCAGCACCTCGACGGACAGCCGGTTGGCCACCGGCTTCAACTCTTCGAGGCGCAGCTGCACGATCGTGGCGTCGCCGCCGCCCTGGCTCAGGTCCAGTGGCGGCAGGGGCCCCTCTGACCGCTGTAGAAAGTGCACGCCGAACAGCGACAGGACGTAGACGATGATGACGCCCGCGAGAATGCCGACGCCAATCGCGATCCGCGGCGCCTCCCGCTTCTGCTTCGGGGCCTCGGTGGTCATCGCCGGCCGCCGCGAGCAACACCCCGCCGGGAATACCGAAGTGCTTGCTGACGCCGGGCCGGTGCCGTCGGCGAGAACCGGTCGGAAGAGGGCGACACGCCGTCAGATGTTAGCGGACCGACGCGGCCGCCCGCGCGACGAAATCTCCTGTCCAGTAACGCATCAGGCCCGCGTCACCCATCGGCCATGCGCCGTTTACATCGCCGGCTGAAAAAGCGGCCCTCCGGCCTGGCGACACCCATTTGCTAACCCGATGACGAGTCGGCCACGCAGCGAAACCCGATGTGGGTCGTCGCGGAGTCCTGCGATTGTGGTGACCGGGCCGCCGGACGGTAACGGTGGCAGTACTCCGGCGCGCACAGGTGGCTGCCGCCCTTCAACGCTTGGTTGACGGACGGATCGGCCGGGCCCGACGGGGCGCAGCAGGACTTGGGCGGCGGGTCGAGCCGGTGACGCGCCGAGTATTCGGTGGCCGTCCACTCCCACACGTTGCCGATCATGTCGACGAGCCCAAAAGCGTTGGGGGGGAAGGTACCTACCGGCGAGGTCCCCACCCAGCCGAGCGCCCCGTCGTTGCGGTACGGAAAGCTGCCCTGCCACGTGTTGGCCATCAGCCGGCCCTCGCTGGTGGCCTCGTCACCCCAGGAGTACGTGGTCGTCGAACCGGCCCGCGCCGCGTACTCCCACTCGGCCTCGGTCGGCAGGCGCCGGCCGGCCCAGCGCGCGTAGGCGGTCGCATCCGGATACGCCACCTGCACCACCGGATGATCGCCGCGGTCGCGGACATCGCTGTCGGGCCCGAACGGGTGGCGCCAGCTCACGCCGGGCACCCACCGCCACCACTGTCGCCAGTCGCGCAGGTCGACCGGCCCGGCGGTCGGACGGAAAACCATTGCGCCCGGGCACAAATCGCCGGGGTCCGCGCCCGGATACAGCGCCGGGTCGATCGGCTGCTCGGCCACCGTCACATATCCGGTGGCGGCGACGAATTCGGCGAACTGCGCGTTGGTGACCGGGTGCCGTTCCACCGCGATCGGACCCACCGTCACGGTGTGGATCGGCGCCTCTTCGGGGTAGAAGCTGGTCGATCCCATGCGGAATGATCCGCCGGGGAGGTCGACCAGCTCGGTTAGCACCCCGTCAGGCTACGCCCGCCGGGCGCCTCAGTCGGATTGCCGATACCAGGTGAGCATGTACAGCGCCATCGCCGCGACCAGTGCGATCAACACCCAGATCACCAGGGCTTGGTCGATCCACGCGCCCGGCGGGGGCGCCCCCGGTAAAAAGTTGCGGATGGGGATGACGGCGAACAACATGGCGGCAAACCACGTGACGAACGGCGGCACGAATTTCCGTCTGCCCAAGGCGATTTGGATGACCACGGCGAAGGCCAACGCGGGCAGCGCGAAGAGAACCAGGCAGATCCCGAGGTCGAAGATCAGCGGGCCCTTGGCCCGGTGCAGGGTGATGACGACGTTGTCGGCGCGATCCGAGTCCTGGCTGGCCTCGCCGACGCGCTGAACGCTGACGTCCCAGCCGTCCAGGCCTCCGGTGACCTCCACCCGCGCGGGAATGTAGCGGCGCGCATCGCCCTGGCCGACAAGCACATCGGCGGATAGGGCGTCGGTGCGGTAGGAATCGAACGGCCAATTGTTCGGGTCGCCGTGTGCCTCGATGGTGGTCGCGACCTGCGCCGGCGACTTGCCGGCCGGGTACTGCAGGTCGCCGAGGTCGTTCGGGGGATCCATGCGCACCGCGGTGTCGGTCTTGAGCACCTCCAGGCGTTTGTCGAACATCGACTCCTCGGGGATCACCAGCACCTTCACCGTCAACCGGTTCGCGGCGGTGTCCAGCTTCTCCAGGCGCACCAGCACGACGGTGTCATTGGTGGCGTTGAGGTCCGGCGGCTTGAGCGGGCCACCCGATTTCGCGAGCAGGTGCACCCCGAACAGCGACAGGACATACACGGCGAGGAAGCCCGCGACGGCGGCCACGGCGATGACCCTGCGCCGCTTGCGCCGGTCGGGCTCGGCCGTCGACGCGGGTGCCGCGGGTGGTTGCTCCGCTGGCGCCGGAGGCGGTGGCGAGGGTGGCGCTTGATGGGACATCGGTCACACCTCCGTGGGAACTCGAACACTCGTGGACGGATGCTAGCGAACTCGCCACCGGCGCGGGCGAAGTTAAAAAATTCGTCATGTTTAGGTAATTTCCGCTGGGTCCGCTGCACCGCGCGCCGGTCCAGCGAAACGAACTTGTGGGCTCGGCGGCCACCGCGCCCCGCGCCGCCAAACCTTCGATCGCAGCCGGTGCGCGCACCAGTTCATCCGGAGTTTGTTTGCCTGTTCAACCGGTGGCGGTAGATGTCGACTGTGCAGCGCAAGCGTTGGGCACCGGTGACCGGCGTTCTGGTGGCCACCCTGGTGGTCTCGGCATGCAGCAACTCCCCCGCGAGCCTGCCGTATACCGCCGGCGCCAAGGTGGACTGCGGCGGCAAGCAGACCCTGGCGGCCAGCGGCTCGACCGCGCAGGCCAACGCGATGACCCGGTTCGTCGACGCCTATCGCCAGGCCTGCTCCGGGCAGACCCTGAACTACACCGCCAACGGGTCGGGCAACGGGATCGCCGACTTCCTTGCTGGCAGAACGGATTTCGCCGGATCGGACACACCGCTGTCGGGTGAGCAGTACGCCACCGCCAGACAGCGGTGCGGCGGCGCCGACGCCTGGAACCTGCCGGTGGTGTTCGGCCCGCTGGCCATCACCTACAACCTCGCCGCAGTCGACTCGCTGGTGCTCGACGCGCCCACGCTGGCCAAGATCTTCAACGGCACGATCACCCGCTGGGACGACCCGGCCCTGACGTTGCTCAACGCCTCCATGCCGGCCGAGGACATTCACGTCATCTACCGCAGCGACGGTTCGGGCACCACCGACAACTTTCAGGCCTACCTGCAGTCCGCGTCCGGCGGGGCATGGAACAAGGGCGCGGGCAAGGCCTTCAACGGCGACGTCGGCACGGGCGCCGTCGGCAACACCGGCATCGCGGCCGCCGTGAAGAACACCGAGGGCGCGATCGGCTACACCGAACTATCGTATGCGCTCCAGCAGGGACTGTTCGCGGCCGAGATCAAGACGCCGGCCAGCCGCAGATCGTTGCGTCCCGTCCGGATCGGCACCGACACCGTCGGCAAAACCATCAGGGGCGCCAGGATCACCGGCGCCGGCAACGATCTGGTGCTCGACCTGTCGTCGTTCTACAACCCCGCCCAGCCGGACGTCTACCCGATCGTGCTGGCGACCTACGAGATCGTCTGCTCCAAGTACCCCACCTTCGATGTGGCCAAGGCGGTCAAGGCTTTTCTACAGGCGGCCATCGGCCCCGGCCAGATCGAACTGGCCAAAAGCGGCTACATCCCGTTGTCGCCCGAGTTCCAGGCGCGGGTGTCGGCCGCGGTCGACGCGATCAGTTCGGTGGACGCACCAAAATCCGAATGAGCACAACTACGTCCGGGTAGGCGCTTTTCGATCGCGTTGTCGCCACCAGCCGATCAGGAACAGCGTCAGCGCGGTGACGAGCCCGATCAACACCCACAGCACGATGGCCTGATCCACCCACGAACCGTACGGCGGGCTGCCCGGCAGGATGTTGCGCAGCGGGACGATCGCGAAAAGCATTGCGCCGTACCACGTGGTGAGCGGCGGCAGGAACGACGTGCGGCCCAGCGCCACGGGAATGGCGACCCATAACGCCAGCACGGGCAGCGAGATCAGGACCAGGCAGATGCCGACATCGAAGATCAGCTGCCCCTTGGCCCGGTGCAGCGTGATCACCACGTCGTCCTTGAGGTCCGGGTTGTTGTCTTCGGCGTCGTGGACGCGGGTGACGGTGGCATCCCAGCCGTCCAGCCCCCCGGTCGCCTCGACGCGCGCGGCCGTCTTCTCCTTGCCGGCGCCGGACCCGGTGAACACGTCGGCCGAGATGACGCCGGTCCGGTACGAGTCGAACGGCCAGTTCGCCGGATCGCCGTGCGCCTCGATGGTGGTTGTCACCTGTGCGGGTGCCTTGCCGACCGGGTACTGCAGATCACCCAGGTCGTTGTCGGGATACAGCCGGACCGCCGCATCGGTCGTGAGCACCCCGAAGTTCTTGTCGTACAACGTGTCTTTGGGGTAGACGAGCACATTGACCGTCAGCCGGTTCGCGACGGTATCCAGCTTCTCCAGCCGCACCTGCACGACGCTGTCCTCGGCCTCGACCTTGCTCAGGTCTACCGCGGGTAGCGGGGGCGCCGATTTGGCCAGCAGGTGCACGGCGATCAGCGACAGCACGTAGATGACGACGAGGGAGGCGACGATCCCGAACGCGATCGCGATCTGCCGCCCTCGCGCGCCGGCCGGTGCCGGCGGCGCGGGTGGTCCGGCGGGCATCGGGGTACTCATCAGTCCCTCGAAAAGGCAAGCGCGATCTCGGTTTCCACGTCCACATAGGGTCGGCCGGACAGGTCGACGGTCACCTGGGTGATGATGCCTCCGGTGAAGGTGAACGGCGCCTTATAGCGACTGGAGACGCCCGACCCGCCGTTGCGCCCGACCGTGATGCCCGCGCCCGCCAGCCCGAAGGTGCCGGGGTGGGTGCTCACCCCGGTCAGCGTGCCGACGACCTTGTCGTCGATGAACAAGCTGACGTCACCGAGCGGCGTGTGACTGTTCTCGACCGTCCCGGTGCGTGAATAGCTGGCGCCGAACAGATGTCGGCCCAGTGGCACGGCGTCGGACGACGACACCTCCTGCTGGCGCTCGCCGAGGAAGTTGTACACGTAGTGCAGCCGGCCGTCCTGGATGAACAGCACATGCCCGCCGTGCGCGCCGCCCTGCTTGAACAGCACACCCTCGGCGCCAGTGGTGTCGACGGTCACCTCGGCGAGCACCGAGAAGGACCGGCCGCGGATTTCGGCGGCGGCACCGATGCTGACGTCGGCGCAGTCCGGATAGTAGATGTAGGTGTTCCGGTCGCTGACCAGATATGGCCGCGACCGGCCCAGCGTCTCGAGGATGTTCAGGTCCGACAGCGGCAGTCCGTTGTATTTGGCCGCCTCCGAGAACCACAGCGCCTTGAGTTCTTCGAGTTTGTCCGGGTTTTCGGCGGCCAGGTCGTGGCACTGGCTGCGGTCGGCCTCGATGTGGAACAGTTCCCAGCGGTCGGCGTCGAAATGCGACCAGCCGGCCGGTGTCGCCGCATGCACGGTGTTGGCAAACCAGCCCTGGTGCCAGATCCCGCGGGTGCCCAGCATGGTGTAGAACTGGGTGCTCTTGCCGGTGTCGGCGCCCGGATCGGCAAGGGCCGCCTTGAAACTCACGCCGTCCAGGGGCTTCTGGGGGATGCCCTTGAGGGTCTGCGGTGGCGCCATGCCCAGCAGGTCGTAGACGGTCGGGGTGATGTCGCAGACGTTGACGTAGGTGTCGCGAACCTCCCCGTGTGCGGCAATTCCGTTGGGCCACGAGATGATTGCCGTATCCGCGATGCCACCCTCATGGGAGGCGTACCGCTTGTAGAGCTTGTAGGGCGTGTTGAAGGCCATCGCCCAGCCGATCGGGTAATGGTTGTAGGTCTCGGGGCCGCCGAGGTGGTCGAACAGCTTCATGCTCTCTTCGACGGTGTCGATGTAGCCGTTGAAGAACTTGCCCTCGTTGACCGAGCCGTTCGGGCCACCCTCGCCGCTGGCGCCGTTGTCGGAGATGACCACGATGATGGTGTTGTCCAGCTGGCCCGATTCCTCGAGATAGTCCAGGATGCGGCCGATCTGGGCGTCGGTGTAGCTCAAGAACCCGGCGAACACCTCGGCCATCCGCGCGAACAACCTTTTCTCTTCGTCGTTGAGTGAATCCCAGGGTCGCACGGTGTCCTGCAGCGGCCACGGCTCACCGCTCGGTCCCTTCACGTCCAGGTACGGGTTGACCGGTGACAGCTCGGTGTCGGGCGGCACGATTCCGAGCGCCTTCTGCCGCTCCAGCACGATCTCGCGGTAGCGCTCGTAGCCCATGTCGAAGCGACCGGCGTAGCGGTCGGCCCATTCTTTGAATACGTGATGCGGCGCGTGCCCGGCGCCGGGGCACACGTAGGAGAACCAAGGCTTCTCGGGCGCAATAACTTTGGCGTCGCGGATGAACTCGATGGTCTTGTCGGCCAGGTCCTTGGAGAGGTGGTAGCCGTCCTCCGGGGTGCCCGGCGGGCTCACCGGGTGGTTGTCGTACACCAGGTCGGGATACCACTGGTCGGTTTCACCGCCCAGGAATCCGTAGAACCGTTCGAAGCCACGCGAGGTCGGCCAGTGCCGCTTGGTCGACGCGAGATTCGATTCCTCGAGCGGGGTCAGGTGCCACTTGCCCACGGCGTAGGTGTTGTAGCCGTGCTCGGCGAGCGCCTCGGAGAGCAGGCCGGTGTCAAACGGTATGCGGCCGTTGGCATTGGGGAAGCCCTCGGTGAACTCCTCGATGGTGGCCATGCCGACCGTCGTGGCGTTGCGTCCGGTGAGCAGCGACGCCCGGGTCGGCGAGCACAGCGCGGTGGTATGGAATTGCGAGAGCCGGACGCCACGCTCGGCGATGCGCGACATGGCCGGCATCTCCACCAGACCGCCGAAGCAGTCCCAGGTGGCGATGCCCGTGTCGTCCCACACCAGGTACAGGACGTTGGGCGCGTCGGGGGGCGCGGTCGGCGCGGCGTAGGGTCCCCAGTCCGGTTCGGAGTCCCGGATGTCGAGCTCGATCTTCCCGTTGAACTGCCCCGACCCAGTCGCCATCGCCGCAGACTACACCCGCGACGGGGCGTTCGCTGCCGCTAGCTAAAAGGGCTTACTTAGCCTTTTCCAGAATTTCGACGAGGCGCCAGCGCTTGGTCGCCGAGGTCGGGCGGGTCTCCATCAGCGATACGCGGTCGCCGATTCCTGCCGTGCTGTTCTCGTCGTGCGCCTTGACCTTCGTGGTGGTCCGGATGATCTTGCCGTACAGCGGGTGACGCACGCGGTCCTCGAGCTCGACCACGATGGTCTTCTGCATCTTGTCACTCACCACGTAGCCGATGCGCACCTTGCGCCGTCCCCGCACCTTCGGGTTGGCCGGAGTGTGCTTGGGGCCTTTGGGATTACCGTCCTTCGACGCGGCCTCGGTTGCGGCGGCCTTCTTGGGCGCGGCCTTCTTGGCTTCTGCCATCACGATTCCTTACCATCCGGCCCGGAAGCCAGGCCCAGTTCTCGTTCGCGCAGCACCGTGTAGACGCGCGCGATCTCCTGACGCACCGTGCGGAGCCGGCGGTTGTTGGTGAGCTGTCCGGTCGCCATCTGGAAACGCAGATTGAACAGCTCTTCCTTGGATTCGCGCAACCGCTCGGTGAGCTCCTCTTCGGTGAGCTCACGCAGTTCGCCAGGCGAAATTCCCACTGCCATCAGAACTGATCCTCTCGAGTCACGATGCGGGCCTTGATCGGCAACTTGTGGATCGCGCGGGTCAGCGCCGCCCGGGCGGTCTGCTCGTTGGGGTAGCTGAGTTCGAACAGCACCCGGCCCGGCTTGACGTTGACGACCCACCACTCCGGCGAACCCTTACCCGAACCCATGCGGGTCTCGGCGGGCTTCTTGGTCAGCGGCCGGTCGGGGAACACGTTGATCCACACCTTGCCGCCACGCTTGATGTGCCGGTTGATGGCGATACGAGCGGACTCGATCTGGCGGTTGGTGACGTAGGCGTGCTCCAAGGCCTGGATGCCGTAGTCACCGAAGTTCACCGCCGTACCGCCACTGGCGATGCCGCGCTGGCGGGGGTGGTGCTGCTTGCGGTGTTTAACCCTGCGGGGAATCAACATGATTCAGCTCTCCGTGCTCTGTGGTTCTGCAGCGGGTGCGGACTGGGCCGGCGCGGCGCCAGCGCCCTCTTCGGCGCTTGCGGCCGCGCGGCCGGCCTCGGTGCTGGTGGCCGTGGTGCCCGACGCGCCACTGCGACGCGGACGGGTGCCCGAAGGACGCTCACGGCGCGAACGCTCGGCACCGGCCGGAGCGGCGGCGGCCAATTCGCGCTTCCCGCCGACGATGTCGCCCTTGTAGATCCACACCTTCACGCCGATCCGGCCGAAGGTGGTCTTGGCTTCGTACAGGCCGTAGTCGATGTCGGCGCGCAGCGTGTGCAGCGGCACCCGGCCCTCGCGGTAGAACTCCGAGCGGCTCATCTCGGCGCCGCCGAGGCGGCCGGAGCACTGCACCCGAATGCCCTTGACGTTGGGCTGACGCATCGCCGACTGGATGGCCTTACGCATCGCCCGGCGGAACGCCACGCGGTTGCTCAGCTGCTCGGCGACGCCCTGGGCCACCAGTTGCGCCTGCGACTCCGGGTTGCGGACCTCGAGGATGTTGAGCTGAACCTGCTTGCCGGTCAGCTTCTCCAGGTCGGCACGGATCCGGTCGGCCTCGGTGCCGCGGCGGCCGATCACGATGCCGGGACGTGCGGTGTGGATGTCCACCCGGACTCGGTCACGGGTGCGCTCGATCTCCACGTCGGCGATCCCGGCCCGCTCCAGGCCGGTCGAGAGCAGCCGCCGGATGGCGACGTCTTCCTTGACGTAGTCCGCGTACTGCTTGTCGGCGTACCAGCGTGACTTCCAGTCGGTGGTGATGCCCAGCCGGAAACCGTGCGGATTGATCTTCTGGCCCACTAGTCTGAGCCTCCCTTCGCGTCAGAGGTCTCAGACGTCTTGGCTTCGGCCTTCGCCGCCTTCTTCGCGGGCGCTTTGGTGGCGGCCTTCTTGGCGGGCGCCTTGTTGGCCGGCGCTTTCTTGGCGGGGGCCTTCGCGGCGGCCTTGCTGGCCTCGGCGCGACGGGCCCGGGACGACTTCGCCGATCCCTGGTCCTTGCCCGGCCGGCTTTCCACCACGACGGTGATGTGGCTGGTGCGCTTGCGGATCCGGAACGCGCGGCCCTGGGCGCGCGGACGGATGCGCTTGGCGGTGGGGCCCTCGTCGGCGTAGACGGTGGCGACCACCAGGGTCGCCGGGTCCAGCCCGTTGTTGTTCTGCGCGTTGGCCGCGGCACTGGCGATCACCTTGGCCACCGGCTCGCTGGCGGCCTGCGGCGCCCAGCGCAGGATGTCCAGCGCGTCGGCCACCGAGCGGCCGCGCACCAGGTCGATCACCCGGCGCGCCTTTCTCGGCGACACCCGCACGAACCGTGCTTTGGCCACCGCCGATGGGAATTCCGTTGTGGTCATCGCCGTTTGGCCTTCCGGTCGTCCTTGATGTGTCCCTTGAAGGTGCGGGTGGGCGCGAATTCACCGAGCTTGTGGCCGACCATCGCCTCGGTGACGAACACCGGGACGTGCTTGCGTCCGTCGTGGACGGCGAAGGTGTGGCCGATGAAGTCAGGAATGATCGTCGAACGTCGCGACCATGTCTTGATCACCTGTTTGGTGTTCTTCTCGTTCTGCGTGTCCACCTTCTTGAGCAGGTGGCCGTCGACGAACGGGCCCTTCTTCAGGCTGCGTGGCATGTGCTGATACTCCTAGTCCTGGGACTTCCTCAGCGCCCGTGCTTCTTGCCGGTGCGCCGGCGTCGGACAATGAGCTTGTTGCTGGCCTTGTTCGGGTGCCGGGTGCGGCCCTCGGGCTTGCCCCACGGGCTCACCGGGTGACGACCACCGGAGGTCTTGCCCTCACCACCACCGTGCGGGTGGTCCACCGGGTTCATCACCACACCACGGACGGAGGGGCGCTTGCCCTTCCACCGCATCCGGCCGGCCTTGCCCCAGTTGATGTTCGCCTGTTCGGCGTTGCCGACCTCGCCGACGGTGGCGCGGCAGCGCACGTCGACGCGGCGGATCTCACCGCTGGGCATCCGCAGCGACGCGTAGGTGCCCTCTTTACCGAGCAACTGGATGCTCGACCCGGCCGAGCGCGCCAGCTTGGCGCCGCCGCCCGGCCGCAGCTCCACGGCGTGGATGACGGTACCGGCCGGGATGTTGCGCAGCGGCAGGTTGTTGCCCGGCTTGATGTCGGCGTTCGGGCCGCACTCCACCACGTCGCCCTGCGAAAGTCCCTGCGGCGCAATGATGTAGCGCTTCTCGCCGTCCAGGAAGTGCAGCAGCGCGATGTTGGCGGTGCGGTTGGGGTCGTACTCGATGTGCGCGACCTTGGCGTTCACGCCGTCCTTGTCGTTGCGGCGGAAGTCGATCACCCGGTAGGCGCGCTTGTGGCCGCCACCCTTGTGGCGGGTGGTGATGCGGCCGTGCGCGTTCCGGCCACCGTGGCCGTGCAGCGGGCGCACCAGCGACTTCTCCGGGGTGGAACGGGTGACTTCGGAGAAATCGGACACGCTCGAGCCGCGGCGGCCCGGGCTCGTCGGCTTGTACTTACGAATTGCCATGTCTAATCAGGTCTTCCTCTCGCGGCGGCTACGCCGGTGCCCCGAACAGATCGATCGGCTTGCTACCCGGCGCCAGCGTGACGATGGCCCGCTTGGTGCTCTTGCGCTTGCCGAATCCGGTCCTGGTGCGCTTGCGCTTACCTTGCCGGTTCGCGGTGTTCACCGATGCGACCTTGACGGAGAAGATCTTCTCGATAGCGATCTTGATCTGCGTCTTGTTCGAATCGGGGTGCACCACAAACGTGTACACGTTGTCGTCGAGCAACGAGTAGGACTTCTCCGAGATGACCGGGCCCAGAATGATGTCGCGGGGGTCAGTGATGGTCGCCATCTACGCCGTTACCTCCACATCTTTGTCGGCGGCGCCGCCGGTGGCCCCGGCGATGTAGGCGCCCAGCGCCTCAACGCTGAACACCACGTCGTCGGAGCGCAGCACGTCGTAGGTGTTGAGCTGGTCGGGAGTCAACACGTGCACACCGGGCAGGTTGCGCACGCTCTTGGCGCCGGTCTCGTCGCTGCGCCCGATCACGACCAGCACCTGCTTGCGGTCGGTCAGCGTGCCCAAGAATGCCCGGGCGTTCTTGGTCGACGGCGTCTGCCCCGACACCAGCTCGGTGATCGCGTGGATGCGGCCGTTGCGAGCCCGGTCGGACAGGGCACCGCGCAACGCCGCGGCAATCATCTTCTTGGGCGTGCGCTGGCTGTAGTCGCGGGGCTTGGGCCCGTGCACGACGCCACCACCGGTGAACTGCGGGGCGCGGGTCGAACCCTGACGGGCCCGGCCGGTTCCCTTCTGCCGGTACGGCTTACGGCCACCGCCGCTGACATCGCCGCGCGTCTTGGTCGAGTGCGTGCCCTGACGCGCCGCCGCCCGCTGCGCGGTGACGACCTGGTGCATCAGCGCGATATTGGCCGGCGCATCGAACAACTCGGCCGGCAACTCGATCGAACCCTCGACCTTGCCGCCCGGCGTCTTGACGTCAATCTTCACCGCTGCCATTACTTCTCACCTCGCTTGACCGCGCTGCGGACCACGACGAGTCCACCGGTGCGGCCGGGGACCGCGCCCTTGATCAGCAGCACGCCGTTCTCGGTATCGACCTTGTGCACCAACAGGTTCTGGACGGTCACCCGGTCGCTACCCATCCGGCCCGCCATCCGGGTGCCCTTGAAGACCCGGGCGGGGGTGGCGCAGCCGCCGATGGAACCGGGCCGCCGGTGCACCGCCTGGGCACCGTGGCTGGCGCCCTGGCCACGGAAGCCGTGGCGCTTCATGGTGCCGGCGAAGCCCTTGCCCTTGGAGGTGCCCGTGACATCGACGTAGGCGCCGTCGGCGAAGATCTCCGCCGTCAGCTCCTGGCCGACCTCGTATTCGGCGGCCGCCTCGGGGTTCTCCAGCCGCAACTCGGCCAGAAACCGGCGCGGGTTGACGCCCGCGGCGGCGTACTGACCGGTCACCGGCTTGTTGACCTTGCGGGGACTGATCTCGCCGTAGGCCAGCTGCACGGCGCTGTAGCCGTCGCGCTCGGGGGTACGGATCCGGGTCACCACGTTCGGGCCGGCCTTGACGACCGTCACCGGCACGACCCGGTTGTTCTCGTCGAACACCTGCGTCATGCCCAGCTTGGTACCCAGGATGCCTTTTCTTGCCATGAGTCGCCGATCTCCTACTGGATGTTGACGTCGACACTGGCCGGAAGGTCGATGCGCATCAGCGCGTCGACGGTCTTCGGCGTCGGGTCGAGGATGTCGATGAGCCGCTTGTGCGTGCGCATCTCGAAGTGCTCCCGCGAGTCCTTGTACTTGTGCGGTGAGCGGATGACGCAATACACGTTCTTCTCAGTCGGCAGCGGCACCGGACCTACAACGCTGGCACCCGTGCGGACGACGGTCTCGACGATCTTGCGCGCCGACGCGTCAATAGCCTCATGGTCGTAGGCCTTAAGCCTGATGCGGATCTTCTGTCCCGCCACGCTTCTCCTACCCTCACTCCTGTTGGGGCCCGGTATCCGGGCTCACATAGTCCTCAGTGCCTCCCAGCGCGCCAGTCGACGGCCCAATCTTGGGCCGATCGAGCGTTGCGCCGGATATTGCGCCGCTGTTTACCTGTCGTGGTCCACCGGCCCCCGCGGTCGGGCGTGTCACCCTCACGCAGCCTCAGCACGACAATTTCAGGATCGAAATTCGTCGCTCTCAAAGGATGGGACCGGACGCGCCCGTTTGGACGCTGGTCGTATGCCCGACCAGGCGCAAACCCGGCTCAAGGCAACCTGAACAGTATGCCTGAAGATCGTGGCCGATCAAAATTCGGCCCGGATCTGCGTCCGAATCCGCCGCACCCGCCTCGCGGACGGTAGCACCGGAGGATAACCGCGCTGGTCAGAAGCGCCTAGCTGGCGGGGCGCCGGCCCTCAGGCACCCGCCGATTCGACAGTCGCCGCGCCGGACCTGGCGCACTGGACGTGCAGGAAGCCGTCGACGGCCTCCAGCGCGCATTGCCGGTAGTCGAAATCGGGCAGGGTGGACAGCCTGCCCAGCACCAGGGGCCCGATGAGCAGGGCGATCGCCCGCGACCGGTCGACCTCCCCCAGCTCGGCGGCCTCCGGGCTGTCGAAGATGGCGTCGAAGGGCTCCGCGTACTGCTGGGCGATGCGCTCGCGCAGGGTGGTGATGGCCGCGCTGTCGGCGTTGTGGCTGCGCCGCGGCTCGGGCATGCCTTCCAGGTCGCGGCCCAGCGCCAGCCAGGACATGGCGGTCATCACGGTCGGGGCCAGGGCCACGGCCTCGGCCTGGGCCAGCACCACCGCGACCAGCCGGTCGCGCAGCGAGCCCTCGGCCGGCGGGGTGGGCGACGCCGGTATCAGGCTGTTGAAAGCCGCTGCCAGTAAGTCGTTTCCGCTCGGGAAGTGGCGATACAGGGTTGCCCGGGCGACATTGGCGGTGCGGGTGACCGCGTCGACCGTCACCGCACTGGGACCCCCCGCGCGCAGCAGCGTGACGGCGGCTTCCAGCAGCCTGGCCCGCGACCGTGCCGGGCGCGGGTCGGACGTCTCGGTGGTAATTACGCCCACCTCCCGTTTGAAAACAAGACTATCGGTCTACCTACAAGACTATTGGTCTCGAAACGTCGCACGGTCCCAAGGAGGCGCACCGCATGGTCGAAACCCTCGTCCGGAATGACCAGCGTACTGACGGGATCGGCATCGGCGGTAGCTTCCGGGCCCGAAACTGGACGCTGGCCGTCGCCTGCATGGGGGTGGCCCTGGTGGTGGCGTCGATGACGGCCCTGAACACCGCGCTCGGCGACCTGGCGGTCGCCACGTCGGCCACCGCCTCGCAGTTGAACTGGGTCGTCGACGGCTACACCGTGGCGTTGGCCTGCCTGCTGCTGCCGGCCGGCGCGATCGGTGACCGCTACGGACGGCGCGGCGCGCTGCTGACCGGACTGCTGGTGTTCTCGATCGGCTCGGTGGCGCCGGCGCTGCTGCACAACCCGTCCCAGATCATCGCGGGGCGGGCGGTGGCCGGGATCGGTGCCGCGTTCGTCATGCCCGCGACGCTGTCGCTGCTGACGGTGGCCTATCCAAAAGACGAGCGCACCAAGGCCGTTGGGATCTGGGCGGGGACGGCCGGTTCCGGCGGCGTGTTGGGCATGCTCGGTTCCGGCCTGCTGCTTCGGTTTTGGGACTGGCACGCCATCTTCTGGTCGCTGGGCATCGCCGGCCTGCTGATTTTCGCGCTGGCCTGCACCGTGGCGTCGTCACGCGACGCGGGCGCTCCTCGGGTCGATGCGCCGGGCGCGGTCCTGATCGGCGCGGCGGTCGCCGTCGCCGTGGCCGCCATCCTGGAAGCGCCGGGGCGCGGGTGGAGCGACCCACTGGTGTGGGGCGGGCTGGCGGTCGGCGCGGTCATGGCCGCGGCGTTCGGCGCGCTCGAGTTGCGCCTGGCGGCGCGGGGCCGGCAACCGCTGCTGGATGTCCGGTTGTTCGCCGACCCGAATTTCGCCACCGGAGTGACCGCGATCGTCATCCTGTTCGGCGCCACCTTCGGGTTCTTCTATATCGGCATGCAATACGTGCAGCAGATCATGGGCTACTCCCCGTTGGCGACGGCGGCAGCCTTCGGGCCGTTCATGGTGCCGCTGGGCATCTTCTCGGCCCTGTCGTTCTGGTATGTGCCCAAGCTGGGCCTGCGGCTGGTGTTGTTCGCCGGCACCCTGCTGATGGCGGTGGCGAGAATGAGTGTGGGCCAGGCGAACTCGAGGTAGGTGGAGTGCAGGTCCAGCCAGTACATGCACCCGAACCCCACCGCCATCAGCAGGGTGCCGGCGAACAACACCAGCCGCAGGCCCAGCTTGGGCACATACCAGAACGGCAGGTAC
>NZ_LZLU01000057.1:0-31780 GCF_001673415.1 Mycobacterium sp. 1165196.3
GAACACGCTTACACTGATTGCCAGCGCTAGCGGTGGCGAGAACTGTGGATCACATAACTTGGAAGTCGTCCGCCCGCCTACTTCACGTCGGTGGGGGGCGGTTCGCGTGAGCACCGCGAGGGCGTCGGGGAATCCGCGCACACCGCCGATTCGCGGGCGGACGGGCGAGCTAAAGGTGATCGGCACGCTGATCGCGGCGCTCACTCAGGGGCGCGGCGGCGTACTGGTCATCGAGGGGCCGCCCGGCATCGGAAAGAGCCGCTTGCTGACCGAGGTCGTGGCGCTCGCCGAGAAGGCCGGTGTGCGGGCACTATTCGGCGAGGCCTTCGAGTACCAGCAGACGGTGCCATTTTTCTCGCTGTTCATGGCGACCCTGCGCGCGGATCCCCCCGTCGGTGATGCGGAGGCTTTGCGCCGCTTGGGCACGTCGGCCGATCTCCGCTACTGGGTGGTGCGCGATTTACAAGCCGCCATTCATGCGGCCGCATCCCGAAAACCGTTGGTGATCCTCCTCGAAGACATCCATTGGGCCGATAACGCCACGCTGCTGGCGCTGCGGTCGCTGGCAGCGACGAGGCCCGATGCCCCGGTGCTGTGGGTGCTCACCGCCCGAACCGGCGCCGGCGGCCCGGCGGTTCGCGAGACGCTGACCGCGCTGGAACGCGATGACGCCACGTTTCTGCGGTTGACGGCCATGTCACCGAGCGCGGTCGCCGACATTGTGCAGGACGCCGTGCGTGCCAGGGCCGAGGCGTCGCTGCTCAGTCTCGCCGATAAGGCACACGGCAACCCGTTCCTGCTGACGGAGCTGTTGCGAGGCCTGGACGAGGAGGGCCGGCTCGACGTCAGCGGCGGCCGCGCGGTCGCCACCGGAGATGCACTGCCACGACGACTGGGCGACACCATGCAGCAACGACTCGACCAGCTCTCCGACATCGCGAGCCGAGTCGTGCGAGTAGCCGCCGTGCTGCCCGACCGGTTCTCGGCCCGCCTGCTCGCCGCGATGCTGGAACACCGACCGGCCGCCCTGGTCTCGGCGGTAGAAGAGGCAGTCCGCTCCGACTTCCTCATTGAGGAGGGCGAACACCTGAAGTTTCGTCACGACCTGCTGCGCGAAGCGACGCGGCAGTCGTTGCCCCAGTCGTTGCGCCGAGCGATGGAGCGGCAATCGGCAACCGTCATGTTGGACGTGGGGGCGGCGCCCGAGGAGGTG
Organism: Mycobacterium sp. 1165196.3; assembly: GCF_001673415.1. NCBI lineage: Bacteria > Bacillati > Actinomycetota > Actinomycetes > Mycobacteriales > Mycobacteriaceae > Mycobacterium > Mycobacterium sp. 1165196.3. Next base: position 1,214 of record NZ_LZLU01000057.1, read on the forward strand.
GCAACCCAGCTCGCCCGCAGCGCTGAGGTTGGCGATCAGGCCGCGATCGCCGCACTGCGCGAAGCCGCACAGTCGGTGGCTAATAGCGATCCGGGCGCAGCGTCGGATCTGAGCACGCGCGCCTTGGAACTTATGCCACCCCAAGACTCGGGACGTGGACCGCTCGTGACGGAAACGATCGTGCTGCTCAATCGGGCCACCCGCTACGAGGAGGCGCAACGGTTGGCCAGCTCCACCCTGTCCGCCACGCTGCAGCCCGAAGAACAGGCCAAGATCCTCCTGCGGCTTCGGACGGCAATCACAGATACGACCGCGCGACACATCGAAGTGAACCGCCGCGCGCTTCAGTTGCCCGGCCTCAGCGAAGTCACCCAGGCACGACATCGGGGGTGGCTGGCGTACAACCTGACGATGCACGGCCAACACGGACAAGACAGCGCGGCAGCCGACGAGGCGGCGGCCGCCGCCGCATCGACCGGCGATCTCGAGTCGAGGATCCTTTCGGGAGTTGCACTCGCCTACCTCGACTGTGCGAACGGGTACGCGGGCCGCGCCCTGCACCGCGTTGAGCAACTCCAGGCCCTGCCCCCCGCGGGCGATATGACTACCCATAACCTCGCCCGATGCCACCTGGCAAACCTGCTTGCCGTGGCCGGACGGCTGGAAGATGCGGCCACGCTGGTCGCGAACGGCACAGAAACATCCCAGAAGGAACGCGACGGCATGGCGCTCCACATCTGGGCCCTGATGGCGGGGGTGGCGCAGGCGGCCGCGGGCCGGCTGTCGGCCGCCCGCGCTACCACCGAGCGGTTGCCGAAGCCGGAGCGACCGGGGTCGACGTTTGTGAACGCGATGCGCATGTTCACCCTGGCGGAGGTAGCGGCGCGCACCGACGACCGAACCTTGTTGTTAGAGACCATGAATGAGGCGCGCGATGCTTACTCCAACGGTTCACCCGCCGTACGACGCGGGGCGGCGTGCGCGCTAGGACTGGCGGCGTGGCAACGCGACGATGTTCATGAAGCGGTTCGCTGGCTCGGCGACGACATCTCGCTACTCATGACACCGTTCTTGCCGGCCGTCTTGGACCAGCTGACCTTGACCGCGCGGGTCGCGTCAGCCGCCGGTGATGCCGGCTTGCGCGCGCGCCTGCTGGACGCCATTGCCGTGCTCGGACGCGACTCGGCGGTTCCGTTGTTCTGCACCGTCGCTCAACACATCCGCGGCATTCTCGAGCGTGATGCCCGGGCATTAGTGGTTGCCGCCGAGTTACTCCACTCCTCTTCGCGGCCGCTTCTTTACGCCAGCGCCGCCGAGGACGCCGGCGCCGAACTGGCTCGCGCACAACACCACACCGCAGCAATCGACCAACTGAACGCCGCATTCGACACCTACATCGACTGCGCAGCAACCGCCGATGCCCGCCGAGTCGGCCGCGCGCTACGCCGACTGGGCGTCGAACGCCGCATCGTCAACCACCCACGGGCAAAAACCGGCTGGGACAGCCTCACCGACTCCGAACTCACCGTCGTCCACCTCATCGCCCAAGGCGCAACCAACCGCTCCGTCGCACAGCAACTGCACCTGTCCCCCCACACCGTCAAAACCCACCTACGCAACGCCTTCACCAAACTCGGCATCACATCCCGCACCCAATTGACCCAGCTCATCCACGGCGCCGACTGACCTACAGCAAATCGCTAGGCGACCGTGCGCGGCCTACAATGACGTGCACTGCAACGGCAATCCGCTAAATAAACCGTAGACAGGACACCCGATGGGTCCTTCCACCGGCCTATTTGACGTCGGCGGCCAGCGCTTGGTCACCCCGCCGATTCGAGGGCGGGCAGACGAGCTGAAACTGATCGGCTCGCTAGTTACCGCGGTCGCCCAAGGGCGCGGTGGCGTGCTGGTCATCGAAGGCCCGCCCGGCATCGGGAAGAGTCGGTTGCTGACCGAGGTGTTGGTGCTGGCCGACAAAGCCGGGGTACGGACGCTGTTCGGTGAGGCGTTCGAGTACCAGCAGACGGTGCCGTTTTTCTCGCTGTTCATGGCCACGCTCAACGCCGATCCCCCGGTGGGCGACGCCGAGGCGTTGCGCCGGCTGGGCGGCTCCGCCGACCTCCGCTACTGGGTGGTGCACGATCTGGCCGACGCGATTCATGCCGCGGCCGCACAAACACCGCTGGCGATCGTGTTGGAGGACGTCCACTGGGCCGATAACGGCACGCTGTTGGCGCTGCGGTCGCTCACCACCGCGCGGCCCGACGCGTCAGTGCTCTGGGTCTTGACTGCCCGCACCGGGGCCGGGGGACCCGCGGTGCAAGAGACGTTATCGGTCCTGCAGCGCGCAAATGCCACATTTTTGCGATTGGGGGCCATGACGCCGGAGGCGGTCGCCGACATGGTCTGCGACGCCGTGCGGGCGAAAGCCGATGTGTCGCTGCTGACTCTGGCCGCCAAGGCGCACGGAAATCCGTTCTTGGTCAGCGAGCTCGTCGGGGGGCTGGGCGAGGAGGACCGACTGAACGTTACCGGCGGGCGCGTGGGGGCCACCGGTAACGAGCTTCCACGGCGTCTGGGCGCCAGTATGCATCAACGACTCGAACTGCTCTCCGATGGCGCTTCAGAGGCGGTCCGGGTGGCCGCGGTGCTGCCGGACCGGTTCTCGGCCGGCCTGCTGGCCGCGATGCTGGAGCGATCGCCGACGTCGCTGCTGTCGGCGCTCGAGGAGGCGGTGCGCGCGGATCTTTTCGTCGAAGACGGTGACCAATTGCGATTTCGGCACGACTTGCTGCGCGAGGCAACCCGACAGTCGTTGCCGCAATCGTTACGGCGGGCGATGGAGCGCCAGTCGGCGTCGGTCATGCTGGCGATGGGCGCCGCGCCGGCCGAGGTGGCTGCCCAACTGGCACGCAGCGCCGAGCCCGGAGACCGGGAGGCGATCGAGGCGCTGCGCCGAGCTGCGCAATCGGTCGGCCGCGGCGATGCGAGCGCGGCCGCCGACCTGAGCAAGCGCGCGTTGGAGCTGTTGCCCGGCGACGACGCCGAGCGTGGATCACTGGTCGCGGAAACGGTGGGGTGGCTCAACCGGGCCAGTCGCTATGGCGAGGCCGAAGAAATGGCCGACATGGCGCTCGCGGAGGCGGCGTCGCCTGAAGTGGAGGCCGAGATCCGTCTCCGGCTTCCGGTGCACACCAAGCACACTGACCAGCGGCGGGTGGAGGAGAATCGGCGGGCGCTCGAGTTGCCCGGGCTCAGCGAGGTCACCCGGGCACGGCATCTGGCGTGGCTGGCGTACAACCTGGTGTTCGACGAAGGTGGGCAACGGCGGGAGGCCGCCGACGAGGCGGCCTCGGCCGCGGCAGTAACCGGTGATCTCGAGGCCACGATCATGGCAGGCGTGACCCACGCTTTGCTCGATGCCGGTGAGGGATACGCGGCCCGAGCACTACGCCGTTTCGAAGAGCTTGGTCCGCTCGCCCACACGAATGAAACGGCGTTGGCGCACGCCTATGCAGGAATGTACAACGCAAACCTGCTGGCAGTGGTCGGCCGGTTGGACGACGCGACGGCCCAGGTCACCGACGGCATAGAGCAAGCCAGCCGGGAGGGCAACGCGATGGCCCTCTCTCTGTGGGCCGTCTTCAGTGGGCTCGTGCACCTCGCTGCGGGCCGGCTGTCGGCCGCCCGCGACGCGACGGAATGCCTTGCGCCACCACAGCGGACGGGGGCCACCGAGCACGACGTGCTTCGCACGGTGATTCTCGCCGAGGTGGCGGCGCACACCGATGACCGGAACTTGCTGCAACAGATGGTCAATGACGCGCACGAAGCCCACTCCGCCGGCTCCGCCGGCATACGTCGGGGATCGGCGTATGTGCTCGCGCGGGCGGCGTGGCAGCGCGACGACATTCATGATGCGATGCGCTGGCTCGGCGACGTCATCCTGCTGGCGACACCGTTTTTCCCCCACGCATTGGTTCGACTGATCCTGGGTGCGCGGGTGGCTTCGGCCGCCGGTGATGCCGGTTTGCGCGCGCGGGTCCTGCAAGCCACCGAGGTGCTTGAACGTGAGCGGCCTGCGGTGCCGCTGTTCGCGGCGGTGGCCGGCTATGCCCGCGCGATCCTCGAACACGATACCCGGGCGTTGGTGGCCGCCGCGGAGTCGCTTCGCGCCTTGCCGCGCCCGCTTCTTTACGCCAGCGCCGCCGAGGACGCCGGCGCCGAACTGGCTCGCGCACAACACCACACCGCAGCAATCGACCAACTGAACGCCGCATTCGACACCTACATCGACTGCGCAGCAACCGCCGATGCCCGCCGAGTCGGCCGCGCGCTACGCCGACTGGGCGTCGAACGCCGCATCGTCAACCACCCACGGGCAAAAACCGGCTGGGACAGCCTCACCGACTCCGAACTCACCGTCGTCCACCTCATCGCCCAAGGCGCAACCAACCGCTCCGTCGCACAGCAACTGCACCTGTCCCCCCACACCGTCAAAACCCACCTACGCAACGCCTTCACCAAACTCGGCATCACATCCCGCACCCAATTGACCCAGCTCATCCACGGCGCCGACTGACCGGTCCGTCAAAAACCATGCCCACTAGGCATACACCACCCCGGAGCTAAAGATCACCCGCCGGGCGATGGCGACGGCCGTACCCGCGGTGCCAACGTAGTCATTGCGCTTCGGATCGCCACGACTCACGAACGAACCGGCACCGGAGCGCAAATGTGCAGAGGGTTGAGAAGACGATGATGAGCACACTGTTGGGAATCTTGATGATGATGCCGGTGGTTTTCGGCGTCGGTGGTTACGTATTGGTGTCCCGACGACCATGAGAACGCCGACGACTGGCGGCGGGCGGGTGGCTGTGTGATCTGTTGCGGGAGCTGACGTTTCGGCGAGCCAAGAGGGAGAAGTGCGGTGAGTGGGCACAGCGTGAGCGCGGCTCACGAGACGACCATTGAGCCCTTGACACGACGGGCGTCCGCCCGCCCAAACGGGCACCGCCGACATGCGCCCGCGGCATTTCCGGACAACGCCCCTGATCCAATAGAATTGCCGCGATTAGCGAGCGGAACGAGTCCGGGCGGCCCCGCAAGGGCACACTGGGATGCCGAGGCGGTTACGTCCACTACGGACGCATCGACGCCGACTTTTGCCGCCCGCCTGCTGGATTCAACAGATTCGCGGAGTTCGGACATGAGCGGCTCGGCTGGGCGCAGCGACAACGCCATTGGAGAAGCCACTGCGCGAGCAGTCCTGCTCGCCACCAAGCTGCACGTCCCCGCCATTGGGGCGCAGCTCGTTCACCGTGGCGCCCTGCTGGACGCTCTAACGGCCGGACGTCGCCGCAAGCTGACCCTGCTGAGTGCGCCGGCGGGCTGGGGCAAGACCACATTGCTTGCGCAGTGGGCGTCGGGTGCGGGCGAGGACGAGCGGTTCGCGTGGCTGTCGCTTGACTCCTCCGATAACGACCCGGTGTGGTTTTGGATGTACGCGGTCGCTGCGCTGCAAAAGGTCAGTCCTGGCACGGGGATTCGCGCGGTTGAACTGCTAGCGATGGGCGCCGACCCAGTGCAGGTCGTCCTCCCTACCCTGCTGAACGATCTGGACACGATCGCCAACCCGGTCGTACTCATTCTTGATGACTACCATCAGGTGGTAGGTCGAGCGGTACATGAGCAGCTTGCGTTCTTCATCAGCCGCATGCCGGCGAACCTGCACCTGGTGTTGGCAACCCGATCCGATCCGATGTTGCCGTTGGCTCGGCTGAGGGCCAGCGGTGAGCTTGCCGAGGTGCGAACCGATGATTTACGTTTCGGGCCGATTGAGGCGCACCATCTGCTGAACGATGTCATCGGATTGGGATTGGCCCCCAACGACATTCATCTGTTGCACCAGCGCACCGAAGGATGGGCCGCCGGTCTTTACCTTGCCGCCCTCTCGCTTGCCGGTCGTGCCGATACCGCCGCGTTCATCAAGACGTTCGCAGGCGACAACCGTCATATCGTCGACTACTTGATGGCCGAGGTGCTCGACGGCCAGCCGGCGGACCTCCGCGGCTTTTTGTTACGCACGTCGGTCCTGGGACGACTCAGCGGTGCGCTCTGCGACGCGGTGCTGCAAACCTCCGGCTCGGCCTCGGTCTTGCAGAAGATCGAGCGCGAGAACCTGTTTGTGGTGCCGCTGGACACGTCGCGTCACTGGTATCGCTATCACCAGTTGTTCGCAGAGTTGCTGCGCACCGAGCTACGCCGCGCCGAGCCCGATCTCGTCGCCGAACTGCACCGCCGAGCCGCGACGTGGTTCGAGGCCGAGGGGCTCGTCGATGAGGCGGTGCGGCACCTGCTCGCTGCCGGCGACATCGCCCGCAGTGTCGAGCTGATCGCGGCGGACTGGGCCGACGAGTTCAGCGGGGGCGGCGTATCGACCATCTCCGGCTACCTCGATCTGCTTCCCGAGGAGACCGTCTTACGGGATCAGCGGCTGAGCGTGGCCCGGGCCTGGATCGCCTTGAGCGTCGGCCAACTCGATGACGCCGCCGAGTGGATCGAGGCGGCCGAGACTCGATCCGCGACCGACACCCCAGAGGGCCAGGCCATCAGTTCTCAAGTTGTCCTGTTGCGCGCGATTCACTCGTTCAAGACGGCTGACGTCGCCGCGGCCCTCGAGACCGCCGCCCGGGCGATCACCCTCGATTTCGGCGAAGCGCCGCTGGGCCAATCGCGCGCCTATTGCATTTATGGTTCCGCGCTGTACTTTTCGGACAACATGTCCGAGGCGCAAGCCGCCTTCCAGCGGGCCGTGCAGCTCGCCGAGAAGGTGGGCGATCGCCGCGCCCGCATCTACGCGTTGGGCTATCTGGCGCTGATCTCGGCCGAACGTGGACAACTGGCAGACGCCGAACGCCAGATCCGCGAGGCTTCGGGTGGCTCCCAAAACCTGGCGGACGCGCAACACTTCGTGGACGGGGCGGTGTCGCTTGCCGCGGCCCAAGTCCTCCGTCAGCGCGGTGACACCACCGCGGCGGCGGCCGCCGCCGACATGGCGGTGATGTCGGCCCGCCAAGGCGGAGCGATCCTCGAGGTGGCCAAGGCACAGTCGGTCAGAGCGGAGATACTCGAGAAACTCGGCGACCAACGGGCCGCGCAGGCCATCCTCGAAGAGGTCGGCACCCTGGTGCGCGATTGCCCGGACGCGGGCATCGTCTCGACGCTGCTCGCCTCTGCCGAGCGGAGCACGGGCGTCGCAGCTGATTCGCGCAACCAGAGGCGCGCGCTCTGCGACGAGCTGACCCCCAAGGAGCTTGAGGTTCTTCGCCTGCTCGCCACCCGGTTATCGCGACGTGAAATCGGTGAGCGGCTTTACGTCTCGCTCAACACCGTGAAGACCCATCAGCGCGCCGTGTACCGCAAGCTGGGCGTTGAGCACCGCGGCGCGGCGGTGAGCCGGGCGCGAGAACTCGGCCTGTTGTAGTTCGCTACCGGTGATCCTCACCCGGGTGAGCCAGCGGTCGGGGTGATGACAACTCACCCCACGCGGGGGCAGCCTTCGAGCAATGACCAGGCCGCTGCCCGGTGCGAGCGGACAACGCTAGGAACGGGAATGGTTGAGCATCGTCACGTCGAATGGGACCCCGCCACCCGGCGGGTCAGGACGGCCCGGTTGGCGTTGCGGCCATGGCGGCTCGACGACGATCTCGCCGCGTGTGCGATTTACGGTGCGCCCGAAGTGGCGCGTTGGCTGTGTCCGGCCTTGTCCCCCATCGTCGATGGGGCCGAAATGCGACGCGTTCTGGCGGCGTGGATCGCCGAAAGCGATCCGAGCGGGCTGCCGGTGGGCCGGTGGGCGATCACCGATGGGGACTCCGGCGAGGTGATCGGGGGCGTGGCCCTGCTTCCGCTGCCGCCGGGCGGCACGGATTTAGAAATCGGTTGGCAGCTGTCGCCGAACGCCTGGGGACACGGGTACGGCGCGGAAGCGGGTCACGCGATCGCACACCAGGCATTCGAAAACCTCGGTGTCACTGAGGTCTTTGCGGTCGTGCGACCCAACAATCGCCGCGGTGTGGCTACCGCCCGACGGGTGGGAATGGACTGGGTCGGCGAGACCGACAAGTACTACAACCTGACGCTTCAGGTCTACCGTTTGACGAAGGCCGACCTGGACCTGCCGGAGCCGGCGTGCGCGGGATGAACCCGGCGCGTCACGTCACGGCCGAGAGACTGTGTCACGTAACGGATTATTGCCCCTCGCCCGGGTGAATTTCCTCGGCGGATGAGGACAACTCACCCGCCGCGCGCAGATAGTGGTCGCTGATCTGAGCTGCAACCGAAACCGCCCGGATGCCCGGCAGCGGCCACGCAATGAAACGCGTACACACAGAACGGAAAACACATGTCACAGAGTGAGGCCACCGCCGTGATGACTGACCGGCCAGAAAAGCCTCGAACGACCGACATCGCGCCACTCGTCGCACGATATGGCCTGGTGATAGTTCTGGTCTGGTTCGGCCTCATGAAATTCACGTCTTATGAGTCCCAGGGGATTTCGCATTGGGTGGCCAACAGCCCCTTCTTGAGTTGGGTCTACGAAAGCATGTCGATCGATGCCTTCGGCCGATTGAACGGATCCGTGGAACTGGTCACCGCAGCATTGCTGGCCGTCAAGCCATGGTGGCCCAAGGCTTCCGTGGTGGGTGGTGCTCTCGCATCGCTGTTCTTCCTGACCACATTGAGTTTCATGGTCACGACCCCCGGGGTCGGTGAGGCGTCCGCTGGTGGCTTTCCCGTTTTGTCCGCCGACGGAGAGTTCTTGATGAAGGACATCGCGCTCTTCGGCCTGGCACTGTGGCTCCTGGTCGACGCCATCGACGCGACCCGCCGAAAGACGACAGTCGCCCCGCCGCACTGACATTCCGCGCCGACGGGGTGGCCTACAACGAGAAGCCGGCGCGCCCGGGTGCGTTCAGCGCTGAACCGACCGTAGCCAGGAGGCTGCGAACTTGCCCACCCCGTCGTGTTCGAGCACCGCGAACACGTTGGGCAGATCGATATCGATCGCGCTCAGCCGATCCAACACTTCCTGGGCCTGTGCCGACTTGCCAGTGATGGTGTCACCCTTGATGACGCCGTGGTCGGCCAGCGCCTCCAATGTCGCCGCCGGAATAGTGCTGACCGTATTCGGCGCCACCAGCTCGGTGACGTACATCGTGTCGGGATACGCGGGGTTCTTCACACCGGTGGAGGCCCACAGCGGACGCTGCACACGAGCGCCCGCGGCGCGCAACGCGGTGTAGCGCGGCTCGGCTTCAAAGACCTGCTGGTAGGCCGCATAGGCCAACCGCGCGTTGGCGATGCCTGCTTGCCCGCGGAGTGCGAGTGCCTCCGCGGTGCCGATATTCTCCAGACGCGCGTCGACCTCGGTGTCTACCCGGGAGACGAAAAGCGAAGCTACCGAATGGATCCGGGATAGATCAGCGCCCGCGCAGCGTGCGGCCTCCATACCGGTCAGGTACGCGTCCATCACCGCCCGGTGACGATCCGCAGAGAAGATCAACGTCACGTTGACCGAGACACCTCTGGCCAATGCCGCGGTGATTGCGGGCAACCCCGCCGCGGTCGCCGGCATCTTGATGAATACGTTAGGTCGGTCGACGATTTCGGCCAGTTGGATTGCTTGCATGAGTGTTCGATCGCAGTTGTGCGCATCCAGTGGATTGACTTCGAGGGACACCCTGCCATCGATACCGTCGGAGGCCTCCCACTGCGGGTGCAGCACATCGCAGGCCGCTCGGACGTCATCGGTGATCACCGTGCGGACCGCGACGTCCATCGCGACGCCACGCGCGGTCAGCTCGGCGATCTGCTCGCCGTAGAGGTTGCTGTGGGCAAGCGCCCGCTCAAATGTCGACGGGTTGGTGGTCACGCCGACAACGCTTCTGGTGTCGATCAGTTGCCGCAGCCTGCCCGATCGCAGTAGGTCGCGGGACAAGTCATCCAGCCACACCGACACCCCCGCTGCCGATAGTGCCGCGAGGTTCGCGTTCTGAGTCATCCCGTCGTCGAGCCCATGTCGTTATTACATCGCCTTGACATGTGCCGCCGTGCCGGATGGGTAGCGCTGCAAGTAGTTCTGGTGCTCGGGTTCGGCTTCCCAAAACTCGCCTGCCGGGTTCACCTCGGTGACAACCGTTCCGAGCCACCGGCCTGATTCCTCGACGTCTGCGATGGTCTGCACTGCGATTTGTTTTTGCTCGTCGTCCAGATAAAAAATTGCCGACCGATAACTGGTTCCGACGCCAATGCCCTGACGGTCCGTCGTGGTCGGGTCGTGAATCTGGAAGAAGAAGTCCAGCAGTGCCCGGTAATCGGTCTCGTCCGGGTCGTAGGTGATTTCGAGCGCTTCTGCGTGGCCGGGGTGATTGCGGTAGGTGGGATGCGTGTTGCCGCCGCCGGTGTAGCCGACTCGGGTGGACGACACACCGGGCTGCCTTTGGAACAGGTCCTCCATAATCCAGAAGCACCCGCCGGCGAGCACAGCTATCTTGTGTTCAGTCACGGTTCCTGCTCATGCCGACTTGGTCTCGCTCCGATGCATCTTTGGTGAACAAGTGCAGATATTGGCCATAGCCCTGGGCTTCGAGGTCATCGCGGTGGATGAATCGCAGGGCCGCCGAGTTGATGCAGTAACGCAACCCGCCAGCTTCCGTTGGACCGTCGGTGAATACGTGCCCTAAGTGGCTGTCGGCGTGGACAGACCGCACCTCCACCCGATCCATGAAATGGCTGCGGTCGCGCCGCTCGATAAGGTTGTCCGGGTCGATGGGCTGGGTGAAGCTGGGCCAGCCACTTCCGCTGTCGAATTTGTTCACCGAGGCGAAAAGGGGTTCGCCCGAAACAATGTCAACGTAGATGCCGGGTTCATGGTTGTCGCAGTACTCTCCGGTGAAAGGACGCTCCGTGCCGTTCTCCTGGGTGACGTGGTATTGCTCGGGGCTCAACGCGTCGACCGCTGCCGGGCGCTTGCTGTATCTGTGCGACACAGGATCTCCTTCGTTCGTGCGTTGTGTTGTTGCGCTTGACATTTCGATCCGGTGTCGTGCTAGTTGCGGCCGGCCATGATGCCGCCGTCGACGTTGAGAATCGCGCCGGTTACCCAACTGGCCGCATCGGAGAGCAGATACGTGACGGCGTTGGCGACGTCGGCGGGGGCGCCGACCCGTCCGAGCGGGTGAAGCGGCGCGAAAGTGTCAAGCGTGGCATCGATCTCGTCCTTCGGGATGAAGCCCTCGTAGAGCGGGGTCTTGACGACGGCCGGTGCCACCGCGTTGACCCGAATGTTGTGCCCGGCAAGCTCGATGGCCAGATTATGGGTCAGCGCGTGCAGGCCGGCCTTTTGCATCGAGTATCCCGACGACGGGGTCAGGCCGATCGCCTGATGTGCCCACATGCTGCCGATGTTGACGATGGCCCCGCCCTCACCCTTGGCGATCATCCCCTCGACGACGGTCTGCGTCAGGAAGAACAAGGCGTAGTTGAGCTCCATGTACGAGTCGTAAGTCGGTGCGTCGTAGTCGAGAAACGCCTTGGGAATGAAGAAGCCGGCCGCGTTGACCAACAGCGTCGCGTCGCCGTGCTGTTCGGCGAGCGCGCGCCGCACGTCGGCGACCGCGGCGCGATCGGTCAGCTCGGCGGTGATGCCCCAGGCCTCGTCACCGCGGCTGGTCAGCTCGGTGACGGTGTCATCGACCCGCGCCTTCGAACGTCCGATGATCACTGCGCTGCCGCCGTGCTCGACGACGTCGATCGCGACCTGCCGGCCCATGCCGGCGCTGCCACCGACGACAACGACCTTCTTGGAAACAAAGTGCATGGTGAGTCCCTCTCCGCTGAGCTCTCTCGACGACTTCCGCTGGGCGATTTCCGCCTTGCCCGGCAAGGAAAGTTGCAGCCTTGGCGACGACACCGGACGCCGATACGTCGACGTTGAACTGGGACCAAGTCTGCTGTCCGGCGGGGTGAGCCGTCATCACCCCAGCGGTGTCTCACCCGGGTGAGTTCTGGCGGGACGCCGGGACCGGCTGCCGGCAGCCGGCGCCCAGTGTCGATCACACCCAGGGCGGCGGCGCCTTCACTGCATAATCTGCCAGCGCTGCACTGAGATGCCAACGCGCAGTGAGGATTCGGCGCAGCTATTAAGTGCTGAGAGCTGGCCGTGCGGCGCCGGCACCAAACGGCATGCCGCTCACCGACAACCGCCTTGATCCCGCGCGCAAGGAGTGTTGGTCCCGCGTCGAGGCGTCGTCACCCTGCATTGCCCGGAGAGGCCGGGCTCGTGGGACTCGTTGTGGTCGTAGAGCTCGTCGGGGTCGTCGAGCTCGTAGGCCGCACAGAGCTGGTAGGAGTCGTCGGGCTCGTAGGAGTCGTGGAACTGGTAGGCGTCGTGGGACTCGTCGGGCTCGTAGGCGTCGCCGGACTCGTCGGAGTCGTAGGAGTCGTGCTCGCAAGACCCGGACCCTCGCCACACCAGTCCGCCACATCTTTCGGGTACTGCTCGATCGGTGGAGGGCAACGCTGCCCCGGCGGGAAATTGGCACCGGCGTTGAGCAGATCGCAGGGCACGTAGACCTGCTTGCCCTTGGGAGTGTTGGTCAGACACTTCGTCGGCGGCTCGCCATGGGCCTGGACCGGAATGACGGCCGCCGCCAATACCGCGCCGAGCGCCGAAGCAAGGCGGCGATAGGTCATGGGAGCTCCTCATCTTGATGCGGCCTCCGGCGTGCACAACTCCGCGTCGCCGGCGTATGACGATTAAATCCGCTCACCCGGCCCATGATCCAACCCGAGGTCGCATGACCTAGCTGCGGCGCGTAGCGAATCCCCGCGTTGAACAGCACATTCTGTAGTGGAGCTGCCGGGAATCGAACCCGGGTCCTACGGCATTCCCTCAAGACTTCTCCGTGCGCAGTTCGCTATGTCTCTACTCGGATCTCCTGGTCACGCGAACAAGCCAGGATGACGATCCCAGTCGCTGTTGGTGTCCCGATAAGTCCCGCGACCGGACTCATCGGTGGATCCCTCTAGCTGACGCCAGGGTCCGGGTCGAGGGCTTTCCCGGTCTGACGGACTAGCTGTCGCTTAGGCAGCGAGAGCGTAGTCGCGCTGATGTGAATCGGCGCTTATCTGTTTGCAACGACGCTTACGGTGGTCAGTTGCCTGCACCGGCACGCTTCCCTTGATTCGATGCGCGAAGTCGAAACCTTTCAGCCCCTCGCACCCCACCGACTTTCGGCAGGAACATCCATGGTACCTGCCTATCAACCAGCGGCAACGGGATTATCTTCCCCGCTGCGCTGCGATCAGATCACGAAGTTGAGGTGCTCGACGACCTGGGCGGCCACGGCTCTGTCGCCGTCGAGGTCGACGTCGTGGGGACGGGCGGGACACATCGGGCGGCCGCCGGCGAGCCTGGTGAACTGCAGCCCGTCCAGCCGGATCGTCGCCGTCGGTGGTTGGCCGCCGAAGTCGTCGACCACCGCGGCCCGGCCGTCCACGCTGACCCGGATGGTGCGGGCCAGCGGGCCGGTGAGGTCGAACTGGATGCGTGAGCCCTCGGGCGCCTTGGCCAGCTTTCCCACCACGTAACCCATCGTCGCGGCGATCTCGTCGACGGCCAGCGAGGCCGCCGGGCCGGCCAGCTCGTCATCGGACGGCGGGCGCCCCAACGCCACGCGAATGTCTTCTTCGTGCATCCAGCAGTCGAACACCCGGATTCGCATGAACCGGCCGTAGGAATCCGGGCCGGTGGGAGTCATCGTCACCGCGTCCCACTCGTCGTCGGACATGGTCGTCAGCGCTTCGCGCCGGTCGGTGGTGATCGCCCGGAAGCTTTCCAGTACATCGGCGTCGGCGTGCGCGCTCAGATGGCGGACCCAGCACTCGTTCATCACGCCGACGTCGTTGCGCACGTGCTCCAACGCGGAGACGTCGACATCGGGCTGGGGCGCGGCGATGCCGGCAAGGAACGACTCGGTCCCGATCATGTGCGACACCAGGGCCTTGACGTCCCAACCCGGCAGCGGGCTGGCCGCCCGCCATTGCGCTTCGGAGAGCCCGCCCAACAGCGCATCGATGGCGTCCCACACCGCGAAGAGACCGGTGAGCACGGTGGACTTGTCGAGCTTGGTGACGGGGCGATCGGCCATGGTCGGATCGTAGGCCGCTTACTTTCCGATGAAGAGACCGATTCGGATAATGACAAGGGCACTGACTGCCAGCAGCCCGCCGACCGCGATCCACCCGGCGGGCCACGGACAAAACGTGACCCATGCCCCGGCGATGACGGCCATTCCCGCATGGGCGAGACGAAGTGCGAAGAAGTGCTGCTCGCGCAGGTCGGCAACGAACACCCGGCGCGGGATCGCGCGAAGCAGCCACCACAACACGGCGATCAAAACCCCGCTGAGCAGGCCGACACCGACGCGCGCCAACGCGGTCGGATGGCCCTCGTCGTAGGCCCCGGCGGTGATAGCGAGGCACACGCTCAACAGCCCCGCGCCAACGGTCACGAGGGTGAGCACCTTTCGGAGAACGACCCCGATATTGCGCCGACTCAACGCCCCGTAGCCAGGATCGCTTCCGGCGGCACCGAGAAAACCCTGAAGGGCGCGTCCAAACTTGAAGCGCCCCAGTCGGTGAACCGCCAAATCGTTGAGGGCCTCGGCGTTCGCGGGATCCAGCTGCAGCGCCGCTCGATACGAAACCTCGGACTCATCCCGTCGGCCCATGGCATGCAGAATCGAACCGCGCCGGATGTGCGCGTCGACGCTTTGCGGATCCAGCCGTAGCGCGCGCTCGATGACATCCAGCGCCGAGCGCAACTGCCACGCTTTCTGCAATAGCAATGCGTAAAGGCGCAGTGGCGCAGGCTCATTCGGGTGTGATGTGACCGCTCGCCAAGCCATCCACAGGCCGTCATACTGGCGACCAAGGTTGAATAGCGCCAACGCATACAGTCGCATCGCGAACTCGGAGTCGGGTGCGCCGGCCAAGGCGGCGTATGCGCTGCGCGCCGCGCCCGAATAATTGCCGAGCGCGAGTTCGGCGCGGGCGTAGGACGCAAGGAGGGCGGGATCGTTGGGGCTTTGCGAGAGCGACCGGCTCAGGATCTCGCGTGCGCTTTCGTATTTTCTGGCGTCGATATAGGCGTCTGCGACTCGGATGACCTCGTCGTATCGCCCTAATCCAGGCTCCGAAGTCACCGAAGATTACCGAATCTTTTTGCGGCGCATGTACTTCGCCAGTTCGTCGTAGGTTCCGTCGCCGTTGGCGAACTCGACGACGTTGCGGGCGGTCTCAAACCAGGGTCCGGTGCTGGGCCGGATCTGCGCGATGGCGGTGTCGATGTCGGCCATGGTGACCGGACGGACCTGACCGCTGCGCATCGAATCCGCCATGGCCAACTGGGTTGCGGTCTCGCACACGTAGGCCAGGTCGGCGCCAGAAAAGCCATCGGTGCGGTTGGCGATCGACTTGAGGTCTATGCCCGCGACGGGCCGGTCTTGCAGATGCGACCGCACGATCCCGGCCCTGGCCCCGGTGTCGGGCAAGCCGACAAAGATCATCCGGTCGAATCGGCCGGGGCGGCGTAGCGCGGGATCGACGTCCCATGGTGCGTTGGTGGCGCCCAGCACATAGACACCGTCGTTGACGGAGCTGGCTGAGTCCATCTCCTCGAGCAAGGTGTTGACCACCGGCCGCAAACCCGAGCTGCCGCTCAGCGCGGAGCGCCGGTGTCCCAATGCATCAACTTCGTCGAAGAACAACACGCAGGGCGCGTTGCGCCGGGCCGTGTCGAAGACGGCGCGGATGCTGCGTTCGCTGTTGCCGAACCACTGGTGCAGGACGTCGGCGATGCCCACCTGGTAGAAGTTCGCCCCCAACTCACCCGAGACGGCTTTGGCGATGAATGTCTTGCCGCAACCCGGTGGTCCGTACAGCAACAACCCGCCGCGCGCGGACACCTTGAACGCCTTCATCAGTTCGGGATTGCGGATCGGGCCGAGCAACGACAGGTCCAGCTGTCGTTTGACTTCATCCATGCCCGCGACATCATCCAACCGGACACGAACGCGCTGCACTACGTCGAAGTCGTCTTCGTTGACCGCGTCAGGGGGTTGCTCGACGAAGGCGGGCTCGATGATGTCGGCGACTTCCTGTTCGGCGCTCGACCAGTCGAAGTTTTCGTTTCCAGCAGGCTGATTTGCAACCGGTGCGGACGCTTCGGCCGGCGGCGCCGCCAGCGCGGCGCTGCACCGTTGCAGCAGGCTCAGCGCGTTGACATTGCCGGCGTCCTGCGTCAACACCGTGCTGCAATGGCCCAGCGCCTCGGCGTAGCGGCCTTTGTCCGCCAGCAGGCCGGCCAGATGCAACCGCAGCTCGATCACGTCGGGGCTTTTGTCCACCGCGTCCGACAGCGAGCGAATGACGGGATCTTCGGTCTCAAACGCACCCAACGCCATCTCCCGGTCGTGATACGTGCCAACTGCCCAATATTAGGCGGCGGCACAACCGTCAGGCCGAGGCGATCATCGCCACCGATCCCATGGCGAGCACCATGCCGATCCCCTGCAAGCGGGTCACCCGCTCGCGCAGTACCACCATCGCCAGCACGACCGTCGCGGCCGGATACAGCGAAATCAGGATGCTGGCCAACGACAGCAGCCAGGTGTGCAGCGCGGCCAGCATGGTGATGTTGGCGAAGATGTCCAGCACGGCGACGGCCACGGCCAGCTTGAGCGGGCGGCCGCGCGGCATCGCCAGGTTCTGGCTGGTTTTGGCCATGGCGAACACGACCAGGCTGGCCGCCACGCGGGCGAACACCAGCGGCCACAGCTTGCACACGTGCGGCGCCTGGTGCAGGAACACCAGGTTCAGCCCCATCGCCGAACCCGCAACCACTGTGAGCCAGGCCACTTTTGGAGTGAACCGGTATGGCGTTCCCTCCACGGGAGCCTCGCGGCTGACGAGCATCACCGCGGCCAGCGCCAGGACGACGCCCACCAGGGCCGCCTGCCCGGGCCGCTCCCCCAACGCCATGCCCACCGCTACCGGCACCGCGGCATTGAGCACCGCCGCCAACGGCGAGACCACCGAAATCGGGCCGGAGCCCAGCGCCGCGAAGAACGCCCACATGCCGAACGCCATGCCGATGCCGTAGAGGCATCCCCACACGACGGCACCGAGGTGAACAGGCCCGCCGACGAACACGGCCATCACGCCCAGCAACAGCGTCTCGATCGGGTAGGCGACCAGCATGACGCGCAGCGCGGCCACTCGCCGCGCTGCCACGCCGCCCACGAAATCGCTGACGCCGTAGGTAACGGCCGACAGCTGGGCGTAAGCCGCCCCGATCAGGTCATGCCCTTTGCTCGACGTCCCATTTCACGGACCACCTCACGCTGTGCATCACGTTGCGCCATGTCCTGGCGCTTGTCATAAGCCCTTTTACCGCGCGCGAGGGCCAGCTCGACTTTGACCTTGCCCTCAGAGAAATACAGCGACAGCGGCATCAAGGCGAGGTTACCATCTCGTATCTTGCCCACCAGTCTGTCGATTTGTTGCCTATGTAACAACAACTTTCGGTTGCGACGCGGTTCATGATTGGTCCAGCTACCGTGCCGATACTCGGGAATGTACAAGTTACGCAACCAAACTTCGCCGTCGTCGATCGTTGCGAACGCGTCAGCTAACGATGCTTGGCCCAGCCGAAGGCTTTTCACCTCGGTGCCTTGCAAAGACACTCCGGCCTCGAACAACTCGATGATCGAATAGTTATGTCGCGCTTTGCGATTGGTGGCGATAACCTGTTTGCTGCCACCTTTGCCGCCCGCCGCCTTGGCTCGGCCGGAACCCTTGGCCACAGCTACCGCCGTATATAGAGGCGCAAGGTCGCGTACGCCGTCACCGCCGCCATCGACACGCCGAGCAGGAACAACCACGGCGAGATATAGAGGATGTCGGCGTAGTCGACCTTGGCGATCAGATGAGCTTGGTAGAACTGGCTCAGCGCGTTGTCCAGGAACAATGCACGGACCAACATGAGACCGAGCACGGCGATGGCGACACCGATGGACGCGGCCAGCATCGCTTCCACCAGAAAAGGCAGCTGGGTGTACCAGCGGCTGGCACCGACCAGCCGCATGATTCCGATCTCGGTGCGCCGGGTGTACGCGGCGACCTGCACCATGTTGGCGATCAACAGGATCGCTCCGACCGCCTGCACCAGCGCGACGGCGAACGCGGCATCGCGCAGGCCGTCCAACACGGCGAACAGGCGGTCGATGAGGTCCTTCTCGTTGAGGATGCTGCGCACCCCGGGCTGGCCCTGCATCGCGGCATCGAACTCCGCGTGCTGTTCGGGGTTGTTCAGCTTGACGATGAACGACGCGGGAAACGAGTCCTTGCCCGCCACGTCCTTGAACTCCGGGAACTTCTTGATGGCGTCGTTGTAGGCGTCCTGGCGGTTGACGAAGCGCACCGATTTGACGTCTTGGCGTGCATCGATCTTCTCGCGCAACCCTTTACACGGCGCGGAAGCACACGTGGTGTCGTTGGCCGAGATGTCGTCGGTCAGAAACACCTGCGTCTCGACGCGGTCGAGGTAGATCTCGCGTGAGTTGTCGGCCAGCCGGACCACCAGCAGACCGCCGCCGAACAGGCCGATGGAGATCGCGGTCGTCAGGATCATCGCGGCCGTCATGGTGACGTTGCGGCGAAGTCCGGTCAGAACCTCGTTGAGTAGGAAACCGAAGCGCACTTAGCGGTCCATCCCGTAGATGCCGCGCTGCTCGTCACGAACCAGCCTGCCCAGCGACAATTCGACGACGCGCTGGCGCATCGAGTCGACGATGTGGTGGTCGTGCGTTGCCATCAGCACCGTCGTCCCCGTGCGGTTGATCCGCTCCAACAAATCCATGATGTCCTTACTGGTGTCAGGGTCGAGGTTGCCCGTCGGCTCGTCCGCCAGCAGGACCAGCGGCCGGTTGACGAACGCGCGGGCGATCGCCACCCGCTGCTGCTCACCACCGGACAACTCGTGGGGCAACCGATTGGCTTTGCCGGACAGGCCGACGGTTTCCAGCACGTCGGGCACCACCCGATTGATCGCGTCGGGTCGTTTGCCGATCACTTCCAACGCGAACGCGACGTTCTCGTACACCGTTTTTTGCTGCAACAGGCGGAAGTCCTGAAAAACGCAGCCGATGACCTGGCGCAGCTTCGGGACGTGCCGACCGCGCAGCTTGTTGACGTGGAACTTCGACACCCGGACGTCGCCGCTGGTCGGGTTCTCGGCGCCGAGCAGCAGCCGCATGAACGTCGACTTGCCCGAGCCCGACGGGCCGATCAGGAAGACGAATTCACCCTTGTCGATCTTGACGTTGACGTCCTCCAGCGCCGGACGGGCCGACGCTTTGTACTTCTTGCTGACATGGTCCAGGGTGATCATCACGGCACGCCAGTGTAGCGGTGAATTTCGCTGGCAAGCGAAGTCAACTGGCCGGCGGCGGCGAACTCGGCACCGGGCCGGGCCCCGGTTGCGGTTGCTGCGGCGTCGGTGTGGCCGGGCTTGAGCTGGGCGGGCAGAACGGCGCCGGCAGGATGCACGGCAGCTGCGGCAGCTGGAACGGCGGCGTCGTGGTCGTGGTCGTCGTCACCGGCGGCGGCGGTGGCGGGGGTGGTGCCGGCGTACTCGTCGACGTCGGCGTGTAGGTGACGGTCGCCGGGGGCGCCTGCACCCGGCTACGGGGCACCCAGGTGTAGTTGGGATCGGGCACGAAACCCGGCGGCACCACTTGCTGGGCCGGCGGCTTGGGTGCCGGCTCCGGGCGGTAGGTGTCGTAGACCCACCACGCCAGGAAGAAAGCGATGATCAGTACGAGCGTCGACGTGCGCATCCGCCCGCCGAACACGTAATTGGGCCAGCGATGCTCCGCATCCTTGTCGTCGCCGTCGCCGCGCTTCTCGAGGATGTTCAGGGTGAACTTCAACGCTTCTGCACCGCACCTTGGACTTCATCGTCGGTTTGCTGTTCGGCGGCCTGGGCGGCCGGCACCGAGGGGTCTTCGACCAGGCCGACCGTCGCATCCGCCGCGGTCACGATCCCGACGCGGGCCAGCGCCCGGATGACCAGGACGCGCAGCTGCCGGCCGACCTCGAACTGCTTGCCGGGCAGCGTGCGGGCCACCATACGCAGGGTGACCGTGTCGACTTCGATGCTCTCCACACCCATCACCGTGGGTGCATCCAGCAGCAACTGGCCCAGCACGGGGTTGTCCATCGCGCGGTCGCATTCCTGATGCAAGACCTCGTTGACCCGGTTGAGGTCGGCGTTGGTCGACACCGGGATGTCGACCACCGCGCGTGCCCAGTCCTTGGACAGGTTGACCACCTTAACGATCTGCCCATTGGGGATGGTCAACACTTCGCCATCGGGTGAGCGCAGCCGGGTGACCCGCAGCGTCACGTTCTCGACCGTGCCGGTCGCGTCCGTCGCGGACACGACGGTGATGGTCACCAGGTCTCCGAAGCCGTACTGGCGCTCCACCAGGATGAAGAAGCCGGACAGCAGGTCCCTGACCAACTGCTGCGCGCCGAAACCCAGCGCGGCGCCGACCACCGTGGCCGGCGCCACCAGCCCCCCGATCGAGAACTGCAGTATCTCGGCGAGCTGCATCATGACCCAGATGCCGATGATGACGACCGACACCCACGAGATCACCGACGCCACGGCCTGGCGGTGTTTCGAGGCCTCCGATCGCACCAGCGCGTCGCTTTCGACGAAGCCCAAGTTGAGCTGGCGGGTCACCTGCTGTGCGACCCAGTTGACGAAACGGGCCGCCAACACTGCCGCGATCAGCACCATGACGATGCGCAGACCCCTGGCGATGATCCATTCACCGACTTCGCCCCGCCAAAAGTCATGCCAGCGGTGCGTCATCGATGCGGCGAGAATGCTTGTGTTATTCGTCATCTTTTCGGTTGCGCCAACGGATTCCCGCTTCCAGGAATCCGTCGATGTCTCCATCCAGGACGGCCGCAGGGTTGCCAACCTCGTACTCGGTTCGCAGGTCCTTGACCATCTGATAGGGCTGCAGAACGTAGGAGCGCATCTGATTGCCCCACGAGCTGCCACCTTCGCCTTTTAACGCGTCTAGTTCAGCGCGTTCTTCGGATCGCTTGCGTTCCAACAACTTTGCCTGAAGCACTCGCATCGCCGAGATCTTGTTCTGCAACTGCGACTTTTCGTTCTGGCAAGTCACGACGATACCCGTCGGGATATGGGTTAAACGTACCGCAGAGTCGGTGGTGTTCACCGATTGGCCTCCCGGGCCGCTCGAGCGGTAAACGTCAACGCGCACATCGCCTTCCGGAATGTCGATGTGGTCGGTGGTCTCCACCACCGGGAGCACCTCGACTTCGGCGAACGATGTCTGACGCCGGCTCTGGTTGTCAAACGGGCTGATGCGCACCAGCCGGTGGGTGCCCTGCTCCACGGACAGCGTGCCGTAGGCGAACGGCGCGTGCACGGCGAACGTCGCGCTCTTGATGCCGGCCTCTTCGGCGTAGGACGTGTCGAACACCTCGACGGGATACTTGTGCTGCTCGGCCCACCGGATGTACATCCGCATCAGCATCTCGGCCCAGTCGGCGGCGTCCACGCCGCCCGCGCCGGAACGAATGGTGACCAGCGCCTCGCGTTCGTCGTACTCCCCCGACAGCAGGGTGCGCACCTCGGTGGCTTCGATGTCTGCGCGCAGCGCTTTCAGCTCGGCGTCGGCCTCCGCCAGCGCGTCGGCCGCACCTTCCCCCTCCTCGGCCGCCAGCTCGTAGAGCACCGGCAGATCGTCCAGCCGTCCGCGCAGCTCCTCGACCCTGCGCAGCTCGCCCTGGGCGTGGGACAACTCACTGGTCACCCGCTGGGCCCGAGCTTGGTCATCCCACAACTGGGGATCGGAGGCCTCGTGCTCGAGCTTCTCGATGCGCTTGCGCAGACCGTCCACATCGAGCACCCGCTCCACCGTGGTCAGGGTGGCATCGAGTGCGGCGATATCGGCTTGACGGTCGGGTTCCACAGCCGACCACGTTACCCGGGGCCTCCCACGCGGCTGAGCTCGCAGCGAGTGTCCAGGCCACGACCAGCGGTCATGCGTTTAGCATCGAGTCACGATCATGTGCGACCCGCTCTGCGCGCCGGCCTTTCCGGGAGCCCCCGGCGCTAACCGGGCACGAATAGAAGGTCGAGTATGCGTCCTTACCACGTTGCAATCGTTGGTTCCGGCCCGTCGGGTTTCTTCGCCGCCTCCTCCTTGCTCAAGGCGGCCGACGGGTCCGCTGACATCGATATCGCGGTCGACATGCTGGAGATGCTGCCCACCCCGTGGGGGCTGGTGCGCTCCGGTGTCGCGCCCGATCACCCGAAGATCAAGTCGATCAGCAAGCAATTCGAGAAGACGTCCCAGGATCCGCGCTTCCGCTTCTTCGGCAACATCTCGGTCGGCGAGCACGTGCAGGCCGACGAGCTCGCCGAGCGTTACGACGCCGTCGTCTATGCGGTCGGGGCGCAATCCGACAAGGCGCTCAACATCCCCGGCGAAGACCTGCCGGGCAGCATCGCCGCCGTCGATTTCGTGGGTTGGTACAACGCGCACCCGAACTTCGAGGAAGCCACGCCCGACCTCTCGGGCGCCCGCGCCGTGGTCGTCGGCAACGGGAACGTCGCGCTCGACGTCGCACGCATTCTGGTCACCGACCCCGACGTGCTGGGACAAACCGACATCGCCGACCATGCGCTGGAGTCGCTGCGACCGTGCGGCGTCGACGAGGTGGTGGTCATCGGTCGGCGCGGACCGCTGCAGACCGCGTTCACCACCCTCGAGCTTCGTGAGCTGGGCGACCTGGAAAACGTCGACGTGATCGTCGACCCCGCCCAGCTCGAAAACGTGAGCGACGAAGACGCCGCGGCGGTGGGCAAGACGGCGAAGCAGAACATCAACGTGCTGCGCGATTACGCCAAGCGCGAGCCACGCCCCGGACACCGCCGCATCGTGCTGCGCTTCATGACCTCCCCGATCGAGATCAAGGGTAAGGACCGGGTCGAAGCGATCGTGCTGGGCCGCAACGAGCTGGTCACCGATGACAACGGCCGGGTTTCCGCCAGAGACACCGGCGAGCGCGAGGAGCTACCGGTCCAGCTGGTGGTGCGCTCGGTCGGTTATCGCGGGGTGCCCACGCCGGGGCTGCCCTTCGACGACAAGACCGCCACGATCCCCAACAGCGGCGGCCGGATCGAAGGCAGCCGCAATGAATACGTGGTCGGCTGGATCAAGCGGGGACCGACCGGCGTCATCGGCACCAATAAGAAGGACTCCCAGGACACCGTGGACACGCTGCTCGCCGATCTGACCGGCGCCGACGAGCTCGCGGATCTCCCGGACGACCACGCCGACCGACTTGCCGAATGGCTGGCGTCGCGCCAGCCCAAGCTGGTCACCTCGGCCCACTGGGACCTCATCGACGCCCATGAGCGGGCGGCCGGCGAACCGCACGGTCGTCCCCGCGTCAAGCTGCCGAGTCTGGCCAAGTTGCTGGGGGTCAGCCACGGCTGAGCGCTCGTGCTCGGCGGCGCCGAGTACGAAGGGCTCTACTCAACGACGTCAATCCTCCGTAGCGTTGGGCGGGTGGGTAACGACCAACCAGTGACCGTGCTCTCCGAGGACGAGAACTGGAAGCTGTTGGGCAGTGTCGCGCTGGGCCGGCTGGTCACCAACTTCGCCGGCGAGCCCGAGATCTTCCCCGTCAACTTCGTCGCGCAGGACCGCACCGTGCTGTTCCGCACCGCGGAGGGCACCAAACTGTTCTCGGCGGTGGCCAATCACGCGGTGGTCTTCGAGGTCGACGATCACAACGTCATCGAAGGCTGGAGCGTCATCGTGCGCGGCCGCGCGCGCTTGCTGAAGACCGACGCGGACATTCAACGCGCCGAGCGCGCGCAGTTGTTGCCCTGGACGGCGACGCTCAAACCGCACTACGTGCGCATCACCCCGACCGAGGTCACCGGCCGCAATTTCCGGTTCGGTCCGGAGCCTGACCGTCACGAGCCGGTTGCGTGACGAGAAGCTCAGGCGCCTCCGCTCCGGTGAGTCGGCGGTGCATGGCCCAGGCGATCCGCCCGGCCTGAACCTTCGCCCGATCGGCGGCCGGACCGCGATACATCTCATCAACGGTGTTGTGCCACAGCGTGAGCCAGCGACGGAAGTGACGATCCGACAACGGGGCACGCGCGTGGATCTCGCGGTGCGCCTGTAACGCGCTGCCGCGATAGAGCCCCGCCCGGAACAGCACGGTCTCCCAGAAGTCGCACATCGTCGGAACGTGGGCCTCAAGCCCGGTGGCCCGCAACCCGGCAAACGGCTCGGCCAGGACCTCGTCATCCAACGCCCGCGCGTAGAAACGGCGCAGTAGGGCCTCCACATCGGCGCGGTCGACCAGGTCTGCACCCGCCTCGACCGTCGTGAGCTGGCTCACGGGGACTCCTCCATCTATCTGCGACTTACGGTAACACCATCTTGTCCGGCGGGATGGCTGCGGACAGGGCCATAAGTCCCTCGACGGCGACGGGGACACCCGGGGAGGAAAATTTCGCGTTCGGGTGCGCCGGCGACCGCGACGACCGCTGCGGGGCAGTATGTTTCAGATCACAGGGGTGGGTCTGACGCCAGTTACAGGTCGCCGCACCGTATCGCGAGCACCGAGTGACCCGCATGGCACAACTCCTCGGCCCGATAGGAGTCCGCGACCACCAGCTGGGCCGCTTCGTGCTGGGCACGCAGGTACCGGTCCACACCGCCGGCCACGATCGCCGGCACGGCCTGCACGTCGGGATACAACCGCCTCCACGGCGCCAGCCGGCGATCCAAATGCGCTTGCACCGAAGGCTTTCCGGGTCTGGTGTCACGCGCGTCGGAGCCCTGCGCCACCCACAACGCCCGCAGCGGCGTTTCGCGCAGTCGCGCCTCGTCGAAGGCGTGCCGCAGCACCTTGCCGTTGTCTGCTTCGACCACCACGCCGCCGACCTGCGCGGCAGTCGACCCTTGGATCACGGCGACCGGACACAGCGCCGAGCGGATCAGGCACGCCGCAACCGCGGGTCCGCCGTGGCGGGCATGGTTGAGCCCGATCCGTCCGATGCAGATCATGACCGCCGACTGCGATTCCTCGAGGAGCTTGGAAACCGTTCGGCCCGAGAGGATATCGGTTTCCACCTTGACCGGCTCGCCGACGGCGTCGACGGCCCGACGGGCGTCGGCCAGCGCCGCACGAGCTACGGCGAAGCGGGTATCGATGGCGCGCGCGCCCGAAGCATCGTGCGGGTCGATGACATAGACCAGTCGCAGGGGGATGTCGCGGCTGACCGCCTCATCGATCGCCCAGAGTGCCGCTTGTATCGCCGCCCTGGACCCGTCAACGCCTACCAGAATTGCGGGAGCTTGATACATGTTGCTCATCGCGGCTTCCTTCATCGAGCGGAAGAAGGTGATTTCTACACCGTTCACCCACGAGGTTATTGCCCGTAAACCCCGCTCCCCCAGAGGCATTGGTCCTCGAATTGATGCCATTGGACCCTATGGCGCGCCCGGTGAAACGGAATCTGGGGTGTGCAAGTGCGCGTCGTGGAGATCAAGGCGTCGAAATTCCCGCGAAGGTCATCAACGGCCGCGGAGAGCTGCAGGCGTCCGAGGAACTGCGCGAAGCCGCCGACCCTGTCCGAGAGTCCGTCGCTGCAGCTGCGGTAGGTGCAGACGCTGCTGGAGTTGGGGGTGGATCAGAACTCGACCGTCGTCTTCCCGCTACCGGTCGGCATCATCACGCCGTTCCTGCGGCATCCCGAGATGCTGTAGGAAGTGGTCGACAACCTCAACGATCGCGCGTGACGAACCACGCCGCGACCAGATACCAAGCACATCAAATACTTTCGTTGTTCAACAGGCGTCAAGTTAGGCGCGCGCCCATGGTGAACAAAAAATGAACAATCGGTGAACAGAAACTGAATTCTGCCTGGTCCCAGCCGTGAAATAGGCAAAACCCCGCAAGCATCGGCGGCACCTGCGACTTTTAAAGGGCCCGAACCCCCGAAGGTCTTTCGTGATGCCCTGCGCGCACTCTCCGCCATCCCGGTAAGCACCACGCCGCCCGCCCGAACGGGCGTGGTGTCAACGCGCCGGGCCGCCCTCTCATCTGACGGGGGTGAGCTTCGCCGACCGGCCGAGCGAATCGCGGGAGCGGCCCATAGATCCGAAAAACACGCCGATGCGGCGAGCGCCGGCGCCGGTGGCGTTTGTCCGAAAACCGCACATTGAGGGGACGTATCACCCATGGATTGGGCTTTCTTTCCACCCGAAATCAACTCCGCCCGGATGTACACCGGACCCGGATTGGCCTCGCTGTTGGCCGCCGCCGGAAGCTGGGACGCGCTGTCGGCCGAACTGGCCTCCACCGCCGAGTCCTACGAGTCGGTGCTCGCGGGCCTGGACCTGCAATGGCGCGGCGCCGCCGCCGAGTCGATGGCGTACGCGGCCGCCCGCTACGTGGGCTGGCTGCAGGCGACCGCCGAACAGACGAAGCAGACGGCCATGCAGGCGCGGACGGCCGCGGCGGCCTATGAGCAGGCGTATGCGATGACCGTGCCGCCGCCGGTGATCGCCGCCAACCGCACGCTGGTGGCGTCGCTGGTGGCGACGAACATCGTGGGCCAGAACACCGCGGCCATCGCCGACACCGAGGCACAGTACGCCGATTTCTGGGCGCAGGACGCCGCCGCGATGGCCGGCTACTCGGTGTCGTCGAGGGCGGCGACGACGCAGTTGCCGCGCTTCGGCACCGCAAGCAAGTCCACCACCGACTCCGGGGTGAGTGACCAGAACGCCGCCGTGGCCGCGGCCAACACCAATTCCAGCGTGAACAAGGCCGCCACGCAGACGTTTTCGCAGCTGTCCACGCAACAACCGCAGGTTGACCCGGGCACAGGCGACATCTACTACCTCGACGCATCGACGAGCTCGGGCAACAACGCCTTCCGGGTCCTCGACGCCATCCAGGGGACGGGCCTCGGCTTCAGCGCTCCGTACAACATGGAGCAGTTCGTGTCCGGCATCATCGGCGCGGAGAACAATCTGGGCATTCTGGCCAAGCCGGGTGCGGCCGCGGCCAATGTCGCTCCCGCCCTCGCGGCGCCGGCACTGCGCGGCGCCGCCTCGGGCCTGGGCGGTGGGCTGGGCAACGTCACCGCGACCCTCTCGCACGCCGGCACGATCGGGCCGATGTCGGTGCCCGCAAGCTGGGCCGCGCCCACGAGCACCCACATCTCGCCTTTGGAACCCGCCGGCTTCACCACGCTGCCGGGAACCGAAGAGCCGATCGCGTCCGGATATCCCGGCTACCCGGGCATGCCCGGCGGCGGTGCCGCCCGGTCCGCCGGCGCGGGTGCGCCGCCCCGCTACGGCGTGCGGCTCACCGTGATGCCCCGCCCGCCGGCCGCCGGGTGACGTGTCGCCAATCCGCCGACTGCCGCCGGTCATAGGAGAAATCCTCCGCCGCAAGCAGTTTCGCTTCACGCAGCCTTTAGAGCTGTAAGACATGGAATTCGGCTTTCTTCCGCCGGAGGTGAACTCCGGCCGGATGTACGCAGGTCCCGGGTCGGCCTCGCTATTGGCCGCCGCGGGAGGCTGGGATTCGCTCGCGGCCGAGCTGGGCGTCACGGCCGCGGTGTACGAATCGGTGCTGTCCGGTCTGACGGGTGTGTACTGGCACGGCCCCGCAGCCCAGGCAATGGCGGCCGGTGCCGCCCCCTACGTCGCGTGGCTGTATATGACCGCCGAACTTGCTCAGCAGACGGCAACGCAGGCCCGGGCCGCCGCGGCGGCCTACGAGCTGGCGCATGCCATGACCGTGCCCCCGCCGGTGGTCGCCGCCAATCGCACCCAATTGGCGACCCTGGTGGCAACGAACTTCTTCGGCCAGAACACCGCGGCCATCGCGGCCACCGAAGCCCAATACGCCGAATACTGGGCTCAGGACGCCGCCGCGATGTACGGCTATTCCGCCAGTTCGACTGCGGCAGCACAGTTCTCGCCGTTCTCCTCCCCGCGACGGACCACCACTACCGACGGGGTGGCGGCACAGCAGGACGCCGTCGTCAAAGCCGCCGCGGATGCCTCGAACTCGGGCACGAACTCGGGTTCGCAGGTGGTGGTGGTGAACTCCCCGACTTCCAATTCGTCGTCGCAACTCTTCCGGATCCTCGACACCATCCAGGGCGCCCAGACCACGTTCAGATCCATTTTCACCACCGAGGGCACTACCGCCGGAATCATCCAGGCCGACAAGAACTTAGGCATCTTGCCGAACCTCGCGGCCGCCCCGGTCGCACTGCCCAAGGCGCCCGCACTCAGCGCTGCCACCTCAGGCCTGGGCAACGTCGACGCGGTGCTATCGCGGGCCGGACGGATCGGCCCGATGTCCGTGCCGGCCGGCTGGACGACCGCGGCCGGCAATCCCGCCGCGGCAGCGCCGGGCAGCGGCCTGGCCGACCTGACGGCGACCGAGCTGGTGACCCCAACCGGATCCACGCCGGGCATACCCGGACTTCCGGGCGGGACGGTCCGCCGGGCGGCGCTCGTGGTCCCCCGCTACGGCAGGCGGATCACGGTGATGACGCGCCCACCCGCGGCCGGATGACGGACGCTCAGCCCGCGGGCGGCTGCGGCGGCGCGGGCGGCGGAACCGCGGGGGCGAATTTCCAGTTGTCCGGATTCCTCGGCGAATACACCACGGGAAACAGCTGGCCGATGGTCGGCCACTGGTTCACGTCGACGGCCATGCGCTGATACACCGCGTGTTCGTTGACGGTGGGACCGTTGATCACGCCGGCGATGGTGACGAATTGTTCGCCGGTGGCATCGGGGCGGGGGCTGATCCCGGTGACCAGCAGCGTGCCGCTGAGCAGCTCACCTCGCGGGCCGCGCGGGACGAACCGCTGGACGAGAAACACCCCCAAGATGGCCACCAGCAAAAGCAGCAGTCCGAATTCCCACACGACGCCATGGTAGGACCGTGATAAGACTGCGTCATGAGTCGCGCCGGCGACGATCCGAAGTGAAGCGATGAGGAGGAGCGTGCACAACAGCCAGGACGATCTGGCGCTGGCACTGACGCTGGCCGACCGCGCAGACGCGCTGACTTCCGCCCGATTCGGCGCGCTGGACCTGCGCGTCGACACAAAACCCGACCTGACGCCGGTGACGGACGCCGATCGCGCGGTCGAAACCGAGCTGCGCGAGGTGCTCGCGCGCGAACGGCCCGACGACAGCATCGTCGGTGAGGAGTTCGGCGGCGACACCACCTTCACCGGACGTCAGTGGATCATCGACCCGATCGACGGCACCAAGAACTTCGTCCGCGGGGTGCCGGTGTGGGCCACCCTGGTCGCGTTGCTCCAAGACGGCATCCCCGTCGTCGGCGCCGTGAGCGCCCCGGCGCTGCAACGCCGGTGGTGGGCCGCGCACGCCCAGGGCGCCTTCGTCGCGGTCAACGGTGCGCCCGCGCGGCGACTCTCGGTTTCCTTAGTAGCACAACTGAATTCGGCGAGCCTCTCGTTCTCCAGCCTGTCCGGGTGGGCGCAGCTGGGTGTGCGGGATCGATTCATCGCGCTGACCGACGCCGTCTGGCGGGTGCGCGCCTTCGGCGACTTTCTGTCCTATTGCCTGCTCGCCGAAGGCGCCGTCGACATCGCCGCAGAACCCGAAGTGTCCGTGTGGGACCTCGCGGCGCTCGACATCCTGGTGCGCGAAGCGGGCGGGACGCTGACGGCCCTGGACGGCACCGCCGGGCCACATCACGGCAGCGCCGTGGCCACCAACGGCCTGTTGCAGCAGCAGGTGCTCGACAGCCTCGCTGTGAATTAGTTAACAAGTGTTCTCCGTGAACTTACTCCGGAGTAAGATCGGCGCTATCCGCATCGCCCAACGACCTGAGGCTGCCGAAAATGACCGGTTCCGGTTCTCAACAGACATCCGCCCGCTCCCGCGTCAAACGACGCGACCACAAATCCGCCGTCGGGCTACAACCCCACAAACGCACCGGCGTCGACATCGCCATCGCGCTGATCACCCCGCTCGTCGGGCAGGAATTCCTGGACAAATACCGGCTGCGTGACCCGCTCAACCGCGCGCTGCGCTACGGCACCAAGACGGTCTTCTCCACCGCCGCCACCTCGTCCCGGGAATTCAAGCGAATTCAGAACCTGCGCGGCGGGCCGACCCGGCTCAAGTCCAGCGGCAAGGACTACTTCGATCTGACGCCGGACGACGAACAGAAGATGATCGTCGAGACCCTCGACGAGTTCGCCGAGGAAGTGCTGCGGCCCGCCGCACACGACGCCGACGAGGCGGCCACCTACCCGCATGAGTTGATCGCCAAGGCCGCCGAGCTGGGCAT
>NZ_LZLU01000058.1:0-49295 GCF_001673415.1 Mycobacterium sp. 1165196.3
TCACGTCGTGTTGCCGGCGCCGTCACCGCTGACCAAACCGCACTACGACTTGTTTTTCAACCACTTCGCGATCCGAAACACCGCAACCTACACCGAACCGGTGCTGCCGCAAGAACCCGACGAGAGACCCGACTGGCAGTCAATTCTGCGACTGGTCGCGGTCATTACCGGACAAGGCCCCCAGGCGGATCTCGACGCAATCGACGACATGGTCGCAGCGTCGATGGCGCGAACGCTCTCTGATTGCGCTGGAGCACAGCTCGACTCGCATGGCGATCAGCCAGGTGTTCGCGGCCCTGAACGACTGCTCGACTATCTGTTGCGGGCCGGTCCGTACAACACCGCCGATGCGCCGCTGGGCGTGGCGGAACTGTGCCCACAGCCGAACGGTCTGGACTTCGGACCTCTCACCTCTCAGCTGCCGGGCTTGCTCGACACCCCCTCGGGTCTCGTCGAGCTGGCGCCCACGCCTTTAGTGCGGGATGTCGCCCGGCTGCGTAAATTCCTCAGGGCCGCACCGTCATCCGACATGGTACTCATCGGGCGCCGTCATCTGCGGTCTAACAACTCATGGATGCACAATCTGCCGAAACTGGCCAAAGGGCCCGACCGCTGCACCCTGCAAATCCATCCCGCTGATGCCGAGCGCCTGGACATCGGACACTACGCTCTCGTCACTTCGGCAGCTGGAGAAGTCGTTGCAGTAGTGGAGAAAACGGACGCGATCAGCCCGGGCGTCGTGTCTCTGCCTCACGGCTGGGGACACGACGAACCTGAAATTGGCGCCAGCGTCGCGGCCCGACGGCCTGGGGTGAACAGCAACATCCTGGCTGTCGGCTCCGCACTGGACCCGCTGTCAGGCACCGCGGTGCTCAACGGCATCCCAGTCCAGGTCACGGCACATTCTGGCCCGAAGGTCTTACCTGAGAACGGAGAAACTGATGTCCACTGAGATCGCGACGGCGAGCAACGCGGCTCTCCACGCCGCATTACTCAACTACGCCGACGCCAAGAACAGACATGACGTAGATGCGCTCGTCGCGGCGTACGCGTCCGAGGGCCGCTACGAAGGCTCTGGCATCCGAGGGCCGATTACCGGGCACGCCCGACTACGCGAATTCTATGAGGCGCTGTTCGCTTCGATTCCTGACTATCAGGGTCGGTTTGCTGGAACGGCATTCGGTGACAACACCGCCGTGGTCTGGGGTCACATGACCGGTACCGTCGGCGCCGATCTCTTCGGTCACCCCGCCGCGGCGGGCAGCCGCATCGACGTGCCGGTCACCTTCGTTTGCAAATTCCGCGAGGACGGTCTGCTTCTAAGTGACTGCGGCTATTTCGACACGCACACCCTTTATGAGCAAGCCGGTGTGCGCGAGTTCGCGACCACTGCCGAACCAGAACGGATCCAGTCTTTCGTTGCCGAGTGGGCACGATTCTGGTCGGCCCCAGCAGATGC
Organism: Mycobacterium sp. 1165196.3; assembly: GCF_001673415.1. Lineage (NCBI taxonomy): Bacteria > Bacillati > Actinomycetota > Actinomycetes > Mycobacteriales > Mycobacteriaceae > Mycobacterium > Mycobacterium sp. 1165196.3. The sequence goes on from NZ_LZLU01000058.1 coordinate 1,460, forward strand.
ACCGAACTCTGTACACGCACTCGTCACAGACGATGTCGTACTCAACTGGCCGGGCACGAAGGAACCGTTGCGGGGGCGCAACGCTTACGTCGCTCAGCTGACAGCGGCGGTCACGCGAATTCCAGACCTGACGTTGTCGGTTGTCGACTATGCATATCGCGACGGTGTATTAATGCTGGCTTGGGAAGGTCGCGGAACGATCGCTGGGGAAGAACGTCGCTGGCTCGGGGTCGATCGATTCCGGATCCGTGCGGGCCAAACCGCCGAGACAACAGTCATTTTCGATACTCGGGAGTTATTCCCTGATGTTGCGCGTTGATCAGGAGGGTCAGACCGGAGGGACTAGCGCAACGCCGTCGGCGTCCATCCGCCTGCGCATTGCTCTACGACCGGATCCAACGTCGGATGGCGTCGATGGTGGATTCTGGGGATTCGTTGAAGCACAGCCGGATTCCCGGCGCTGCCTGAATCAGCACGTTGACGATCCGCTCCAACAGCACGGCGTTGTCCAAGGGTGCTCGCACTGCCGCACCGATCATCGCCAGCTGGTAGGCGTCCTGAGACAGGCACTCGCGCAGCGCCTGTTCAGCTGCGTCGGGTGATGTGCTGACATAGCACGGCACAGCGTCGATGCCGGCTTCCCGGACTGCCTTGTTAGCGCCTCGCTGCGTGCTCTGATAGTCGGCTCATCCAGGCCGGGATGTCGGCGGTAATCGAATGCGCTTGGCTGCATCCCGATTGTGAGTACGCGGGGTCTAATGGATCCTGAACTTGTCATTCCGTCCTCCATGCCGGTGTCTGCGCCGACGTGCGCCGTTGGGGTCGTCGTGGCGGATCGTTCTAGTCGTCCGACGACGTAATCCACCGCGCCGTCAGGTGGGTGCCGTCGCGCACTGCGCCGAGACATCGATGGGTTTGCCTGTGTACAAGCGCTTCGGTGCGCCTGATTAGGCGGTGCGGCGCCGGCAGCGCTCGCCGCCCCACGCGTGGACCAATGCGGCGACCGGCAGCTCGATTTTTGGACGACGCCGCAAGCGAAATCCGGTGTGACCAGATGACATCGCGATGAAGCTTGCGCCTCGGCGCCGCTGTACAGCGGCGACTCACCGGCTACCCCCTGCGGTCGTCGCTCACTATCGAGGCGCGGGGGTCTGACCAGTCGGGCGTCAGATTGACGACGCCCCTGCCGCTCAGGACGTCCAGCGGAACCGAGACTTGGTCGTGTGCGATCAACCAGACGTCGTCGATCTTGCGCATTCCGTAGGTGACCCGGACCCACATGCCATCCGTCGCCGTCCCGTTGATGAGAGTGCCGCTGAGTCGAACGAAGCCGTGTCCGAACGCCACGTCTTCGCCGACGGTGAACCTCAGGTCGCGGACCTCGTAGGTCACAGTGTCGAAGAGGTGGAATACTTTCGACCAGTTCTCGAGCTTCGCCGCTTGCCCGACATGCTGTAATGGTGGCTCAACATCGAATGACACCACATCGGGCGTGTAGAGCTGCTTCAGCACATCCAAAGACTTCGTCTGTATTCCTTCGACCGCTTTGTCGATCTGCAGGCGGATCTCAACGTCGTCCGCCCGGCGGCTCGTGTGTCGCGCCACGGCCGATTCCTCACCGTCGAGTTGCCGGCTGAGCGTGACGCAACGGCGCCAGCGCGGTGCTCCAGGCGATGACTTGGTCCAGTGTGGTGTTTAGGGCGACCACGTGGTGATCGCGTGCGATGAACCGGGTGTGCTCTTCGAAGTCGGTGAGCAGCGAGATCGCGACCGAGTAGCCCACGTCAGCCATGCCCAGCGTGCTGCATACCGTCCGCAGCTGCACCACGGCGCGGGCGCCGCCGCCCGCGCCGTAGGAGACGAAGCCGACCGCCTTGTCATTCCATTCGGTGAACAGATGGTCGATGGCGTTCTTGAGCACCGCGGGCGCGCCACCGTTGTATTCGGGGGTCACGATCAGGAAGCCGTCGAACGGCGCGATCCGCTCGGCCCACGCCCGGGTGTGCTGATTAAGCGATGGGCCGAACATCGGCGGCACCGGCTCGGCAAGATGAGGCAGCGGGTGATCGTGCAGATCGATCAGTTCGAAATCGGCGTCACCGCGCTGCGATGCCGTCTCCAGCACCCACCGGGCGACCTGCGGACCGTTGCGGTTGGGCCGGGTACTGCCCAGGATGATGCCGATTCTGATCACTTTCTCAACTCCTGCGTCGCTGAATGTGTCATGACCTTTCGACGACGTAACCCGCGGAAATGTCAGGCCGCCTTACACATCGGAGGGCTGATTCGTCGTGTTGATGAGGAAGAGACAGAATGGAGCTGACCGTGAGCCACCCGCACCCGCCCGCCGTGTTCAATGAGCGCCGACATCTGCTCAATGTCGCCTACCGGCTGCTCGGCTCCCTGGCCGAGGCCGAGGATGCGGTGCAGGAAGCCTACGCACGCTGGTATGCGCTGTCCGACGCCCAGCGGAACGCGGTGACGTCACCGGGCGCGTGGCTGACGACGGTTGCCAGCCGGGTCTGCCTCGATCTGCTCGGCTCGGCGCGTGCTCGGCGCGAACGCTATGTGGGCGAATGGATTCCAGAGCCCGTACCCGGCCACTTCGAATGGGCTAGCGGCGCAGTCCCCGCCGATCCCGCCGACCGTGTCACCCTCGATGAGTCGATCAGCATGGCCTTTCTCGTCATGCTCGATTCCATGACGCCGGCCGAGCGGGTGGCGTTCGTCCTGCACGACGTGTTCCGCTACTCCTTCTCCGAGATCGCCGATGTCGTCGGCCGTACGCCCGCGGCTTGTCGCCAGCTCGCCTTCAGCGCGCGGCGCCGCATCGATCTCTCGCGACGACCGTCGAACACCAAGCGGGCCGACATCGTCAGAGCCTTCAAACAGGCTTGGGAAACCAGGGACATCGAGACGCTGATTGGGTTGCTCGACCCGCAGGCGATCGCCAGCGCCGACACCGGCGGCCTGGCGCCGGCCTTCCTCGGCCCGATCGTCGGCGCCGAGCAGATCACCACTGCGTGGATGGAGATCGCGGCCCGCGGCGCCGCGGTCACCCTGAGCGAGCGCGTGGTGAACGGCCAACCCGGTCTGGTTGCACAGCTTGACGGCACGGTCGTGTCGGTCTACGCCTTCGACATCGCCGACGGCCGGATCACCCGCATCTGGGTCATCCGCAATCCGCAGAAGCTGCGGCCATGGACTGCCGACTAGCCGGAACCGACCACACGCCGCGCGGATGCGCCGAAGCGCGCCGCATAGTCGACCGCCGCGGCGGTGTCGGAGGCAAGGCATTCACCAAATCCCTAAGGAGGGCTTCCCCGATGACAGAACGACATGCACCGCCATCCCGCGACCAGATCGACTACTTCGACGATGTATACGCCGGCCAACCGCCGACCGGCGCACCGATTGCGGGCGCCGGCTGGGATTGCGGCCGGCCGCAGCCCACGGTGGTCGATCTGCACGCGGCCGGAGCGATCCGTGGTGACGTCCTCGACATCGGCTGCGGCACGGGTGAGAACGCGCTGTATCTTGCCGGTCTCGGCTACCGCGTGACCGCGCTGGACGCCTCCGCCGCCGCGATCCGGCACGCGGGATTCAAGGCCGCCGCGCGCGGATTGGCCGAACGGGTCCACTTCGCTGTCGCCGATGCTCGTGAGTTGTCCGGATTCCACGGCTGGTTCGATACCGTCATCGACTCCGGGTTACTGCACGTCTTCAGCGACGACGACCGGCGCCGCTACATCGCCGCGCTGGGTGCGGTGTGCCGGCCCGGCGCCCGCGTGCACATCATCGCCGTCAGCGACGCGGCGCCGGCTGGGCCCGGCCCGCGCCGACTCAGCGCCGCCGACCTCGTCGAGGCGTTCGCGGACTGGACGCTGTGCAGTCTCGAGCGCAGTGTGATGGTCGGGGCGCTGCCCGGTCAGCACGCACAAGGCGGTATCCCAGCTTGGCTGCTCACCGTAGCGCCGGAGCCGACGTCGGACGGCCAGCCACACTGACAACCGGCGGCCCGGTCACCTCCAACGACGCGGTGTCGCCGTCAACCCGGCGGGTCTGCGAGCTCGTCGAGTAGCTCCTGGAGCGTATCGCGAAGTTCTTCAAGGCGTTTCGTGCCGATGACACGTGCCCACTCCCGTTCGACATCGCGACCAGCGGCCACCCCAACCGGGCGGACGGCAGCGCCGCGTCGAGTCAAGAACACCAGTCGGCCCCGCCGGTCAGCGGGATCCGGACGACGCTCGACGTAGCCCGCGCGTTCGAGTTGCTCGACAGCTTGAGCCATCGACTGTTTACGCATCTGCGCATAAGTGGCCAGCTCGCTGACTTGGATGCCATCGGCCGGAATGAAGGGGAACACGTTGGCATGCGTCGGTCGGATGTCTTCGAATCCCGCACGCACCAGCGCAGCGTCGACCTCGCGGCCCCAGTGCTGATTGAGCAGCCGCAGCAGCAATCCCAGCAACGGTCGACCGTCGGACCCGTCATGTTTAGACAGGCGCCTGTCTAAAGTGTTAGCATTGGCGTGATCGTCAGGCACCTGTCCATTCTATGCCGGGAGTCGTTCATGCCCCACACCACCGTTGTCGAGTCCACCGTGTTCCACCTGGAGACCGGCTGCGGGCAGCCGATCGTGTTTTTACACGGCAACCCCACCTCGTCGTTCATTTGGCGGGCCATCCTTCCCGATGTGGGCCGCGTCGGCCGTTGTCTCGCGCCGGATCTGATCGGCATGGGCGCCTCAGGCAAGCCGGAGATCGGCTATTCGTTCGCCGACCACGCTGACTACTTGGACGCCTGGATCAACGCACTCGACCTGCCGCCGTTGGTGTTCGTGGGCTACGACTGGGGGGCGGCGCTGGCGTTCGACTGGGCCGCGCACCATCCTGATCGCGTCCGTGCCGTGGCGTTCACCGAGCCCATCGTGCGCCCACTAGCCACCGCCGAGTTCCCGGAGGCGGCGCGTGCGATGTTCGCGGCGCTGCGCACGCCGGAGGTGGGGGAACGCATGGTGCTGCAGGAGAACGTCTTCATCGAGCAGGCCCTCACCTCCACCGTGCTGCGCGGGTTACGGCCCGACGAACTGCAGGCCTACCGCGAGCCATACCCGACCCCCGAGTCGCGGCGGCCGATGCTGGCATGGCCGCGCATGATGCCGCTCGACGGCCAGCCGGCCGAGGTCGTCGCGCGGATCGAGGCCTACGACCGGTGGCTGGCCACTAGCGACGACGTGCCCAAACTGCTCATGACCTGTCCACCCGGGCCGGGATTGATGATGACGCCTGAGTTGATCGACTGGTGCCGAAACCACATTGCCGCACTGGAATTGGCCGAACTGGGGCCCGCCGGACATCACGTTCCAGAGGATCAATCCCCGGCCATCGCGGACGAACTGGTCCAGTGGCTGCTGCGCCACGGTCTGTGCGAGGCGCCGATGGCGCCTCGGAGCGAATCTGTCACCGAGGACGCGTAGATGCTTGCGGTAAGAGTGTTGGAGTTCGGAGGGCCCGACGAGCTGCGCGTAGAGGAGGTCGCGGACCCCACACCCGCAGCCGATCAGGTTCGCATACGGGTCGCGTCGGCCGGGGTGCACTTGGTGGACGCCGCCGTGCGCAGCGGGCGCCCGTTGGGTCCGTTCGGAACGCCGACGCTGCCAATCGTGCCCGGTCGTGAGGTCGCCGGCGTCGTCGACGCCGTCGGCGACGGAGTGGACGCCGAGAGATGGCTGGGCACAAGGGTAGTCGCCAATCTCGGACCGGCCGGTGGTGGTTACGCCGAGTTCGCCCTTGCCGGCACCGAGGGGCTGCACCCGCTGTCGGAGAAAGTCAGCTTCGACGATGCGGTCGCGATGATCGGAACCGGCGCCATGGCGTTGTCCATTCTGGACCTGGCCGCACCTGCGGCGGGGGACGTGGCCGTGGTGACGGCCGCCGCCGGCGGAATCGGGTCCCTGTTGATCCAGGGATTGCGCGCAGCCGGCGCCGACGTCATCGGACTGGTCGGCGATCCCGCGAAACTCGCGGTCGTTGACGACCTCGGAGCGCGGTGGTCGGTCAGCTACTGCACACCAGAGTGGCCCGACGAGGTGCGCAGCACGGTGGGACCCCGGCCGATCACCCTAGCCTGCGACGGGGTCGGCGGCGAGGTAGGCCGCGGCGCGCTGGAACTCCTCTCCGTTGGCGGCCGGCTCGTCATGTACGGCGAGGCCTCCGGCAGCATCTGCCCGCTCGACGGCGAAGACATCTTCCGGCGCGGGATCACGGCATCTGCCGCCGCCGGTGCCCGACTCGTCAACCGCCCCGGTGGGCTGCGGCCTCTCGAGGAGCGGGCGTTGGCCGCGGTACGGGACCACACCCTGACCCCCGTGATCGGTCGACGCCTACCGCTGACCCGTGCGGCGGACGCGCACCGCGGTATGGAGGAACGGAGCACCATCGGTAAGACCGTGCTGCACAGCGGATCTGATGACGATGGTGTGGCGCCGCGGTGAGCCGGACCCGCGGGCCGCGGGTTGGTTCGATCGTGCGGTGGGTCGGTTCCGCTCGCGGCCGATCACCTCGTGTACTACTTCTCCGCTTGCAGACCTAAAGGAACATCCTGAAAGGACAATGTCATGACTGTGAGCTTGCGATCGGTTCAGTGATCGCGCTGCTAATGATCGCCGGTTTCAGCCGCGCGAGTTCTGGGCGATCACTGATGGTGACCTTTGTGCCCGGTGCGGCGGTGAGCTGGTTGGTCTTGGGATGAATGTACATGCGTCACGTCGCGGTGCCCTGCTCGGAGACGTTCGTACCGTGGTTCTTCGGTGCGCTAGCCGTTCAATTCCTCCATTTCGCAGAGGAATTCGTCACCGACTTCCGCTCGTTCTTCCCGCGGCTCTACGGCGGAACACCCTACTCGGAGCGGAGGTTCGTCGTGTTCAACATGGTCCCTTACGCGGTATTCGCTTCATGCTGCCTGCTGGTGTTCTATCTCGGAACGCTTCACATGCCGACGCATTCTGTGCACCGAGTGCAGCGGTAAGTCACGCCGGCGCCGCACCGGCCGAGCTGGCCTGCTGGTAGTCGCCGGCCGGCTGCTGCAGGATGACATTCAGCCTATTGAAGGCATTGAGAATGGCGATGTGGGCGACGATGGCAGCAAGTTGGTCGACGTCGTAATGCTCGGCGGCGTTAGCCCAGGCCTCATCTGTGACACGGCGCCCGTCACCGAGGCGGGTGCCCTGCTCCGCGAGCTCGAGCGCGGCGCGTTCTGCGGGGCTGAAGACCGTCGCCTCTCGCCACGCGGCCACCAGGTTGAGCCGCACCGTCGACTCCCCCGCCGCAGCCGCGTCCTTGGTATGCATGTCGAGACAGCAACCGCAGCCGTTGATCTGACTTATCCGGATCTTCAGCAACTCCTGTGTGGCCGCTGGCACTGCCGCCGCCGCGGCCGCCCGGTCTGCGGCAACCAGGTGTTTCACGACCTTCAGCACCACGTTGTTCGTCACGACATCCAGGCGAGGTTTCACGATGATCTCCTTTATTGAGCTGCTCCCTGAACACTCGACGAGACGAATTCACGAAATGTCAGCCGACGGCATTCCACCGGCCTGCGCGTGATTTTCAGATAGTTCAGCAATGCTCGAACACCGGGTGGTCGCCTGCTTGGCCGGCACCGACCAGGATCACCAGGGCAAGGCCAGCACCATCGACGCTGATGGATCTTGGTCCTCAGGCCGCAACCGCGCGATCGTGTAATCCACCGCACTGACCAATCAAGCATCCCAGCGTCTGAGCAGCCATCAGCAACTGAGACAGCACCTCATCCCAAGTACCTTCGGCGGCCATCCGGCGGCGCCAGGTCCAGATCGTCTGCCGCCGCCCGAACAGCGACCAGCAGCGCCCGACTTGGCCGCGCTTGCGGTCACCGCTGGGCTGAAATCGGGCTCAGGGCGGCCGCTTTCGCCCCTTCGAGCCCCCGATATGCTTCGCGCATGCCCGTGATGAGCAAGACCGTCGAAGTGGACGCCGACGCCGCGTTGATCATGAAGATCGTCGGCGACTTCGAGGCCTACCCGCAGTGGAACGAGGAGATCAAGGGCCTCTGGGTGCTGGCGCGCTACGACGACGGGCGCCCCAGCCAGCTGCGGCTCGACACCGATTACCAAGGCATGCAGAGCATGTTCATCCAGGCCGTGTACTACCCGGGCGAAAACCAGATCCAGACCGTCCTGCAGCAGGGCGACCTGTTCACCAAGCAGGAACAGTTGTTCTCGGTGGTGTCGATGGGCGCTTCGAGCCTGCTGACCGTGGACCTGGACGTCGAGACCTCGATGCCGGTCCCGGCGCCCATGGTGAAGCAACTCCTCAACAACGTGCTGGACCACCTGGCCGAAAGCCTCAAGCAGCGCGCCGAGCAGCTGGCCGCGAGCTAACAGCCGCGACAGCCCGTTCTCGCCGCGAACGTAAGCCCACTGCGCAAAGGCGCCCCCGAATTCGCAGTGTGCTTACGCTCGCGACCGTCAGGAAGCGCTAAGCCCGGTGCGGTCGCGCATCTCGGTCAGCCGGGTCGCCGCATCGGTGAATTGCCACACGGTGTGCTCGATCACCGCGGCGGTGTCGCGCCGGCGCAGCGCGGCGAGCAGCTTGCGGTGGTTGTCCACCGCGGCCTCGCCCCACTGCGGGTCGGCCGCATAGACCAGCACCGGCATGTAGCGCGCGGCGTTGAGCAGGAACCAGGCCAGCTTGATCCGGCCGCTCGCCTGGTTGAAGACGCGGTGAAACGCGAACTCGATGCCGGCGATGGTTTCGGCGTCGCCGGACCCGACGGCCGTGGCCAGCGAGTCGTTGATCCGGTCCAGCTCGTCGATCTCGGCGTCGGTGATGTGGTCGGTGGCCGCCGCCGCCAGCTCGCGGGCGATCGATGCCTGCAGCCAGAAGATGTCCTCGATGTCCTGGCGGGTCAGCGGCAGCACGACGTGGCCGCGGTGCGGTTCGAGCTGCACCATGCCCTCGCCGCGCAGCTTGAGCAGGGCTTCACGCACCGGGGTGACGCTGACCCCGAGCTGGGCCGCGGTCTCGTCGAGCCGGATGAACGTCCCCGGCCGCAGCGAGCCGGACATGATCGCCGCCCGCAGACGCCCGGCCACCTCGTCGGACAACTGCGCCCGTCGCAGCGGCCGCCGACTCCTCGGCTGCATTGACATCGGTGCGTTCACGGGGGCTGCCAGGGCTTTCGTGGGCTTGGCGGGACGGGGTTTAAGTTTTGACGGGTGTTAACGGGGACTTGTCAGTGGATCGTCAACGCCATAGTGTGACCCACACAACACTAAGTTTTATCAAATATCAACCTGGCGCAAGCGGTGCGCGAGTGAAGGGAAGTGTTGAGTTTGACCGCGCAATTGGCGAGCCATCCGACACAGGCGAACGAGCAGCCGTACCTGGCCCGGCGACAGAACTGGGTGAACCAACTGGAACGGCACGCGCTGATGCAGCCGAACGCGACCGCGCTGCGGTTCCTGGGCAACAGCCTGTCGTGGGGTGACCTGCGCCGCCGGGTGGCGGCGCTGGCCGATGCGCTGAGCCGCCGGGGTGTCGGCTTCGGCGACCGGGTGATGATCCTGATGCTCAATCGCACCGAGTTCGTCGAATCGGTGCTGGCCGTCAACATGCTCGGCGCCATCGCGGTCCCGCTGAACTTCCGGCTCACGCCAGCCGAGATCGCGTTCCTGGTCCAGGACTGCGAGGCGCGGGTGATCATCACCGAACCGGTGCTGGCCCCGGTGGCCATCGGGGTCCGCGACATCGAGTCAATGCTGGCCACCGTCGTGGTGGCCGGCGGCCCGGCCGACGACAACGTACTCGGCTACGAGGACCTGATCGACGAGCCCGGTCAGGAGCACCAACCGGTCGACATCCCCAATGACTCGCCGGCGTTGATCATGTACACCTCGGGCACCACCGGACGGCCGAAGGGCGCCGTGCTGACCCACACGAATCTGACCGGCCAGACGATGACCGGGCTGTACACCAACGGCGCCGACATCAACAACGACGTCGGATTCATCGGGGTGCCGTTCTTTCACATCGCGGGCATCGGCAACCTGCTGACCGGGGTGCTGCTGGGCATCCCGACGGTGATCTACCCGCTGGGCGCGTTCGAGCCCGGACAACTACTTGACGTGCTCGCCGCGGAGAAGGTCACCGGGATTTTTCTGGTCCCCGCGCAGTGGCAGGCGGTCTGCGCCGAACAACACGCTCGCCCGCGCGACCTGAAGTTGCGGGTGATCTCCTGGGGCGCCGCGCCGGCCCCCGACGCGCTGTTGCGGGAGATGTCGGCGAGGTTCCCCGGCGCCCAGATACTGGCCGCGTTCGGCCAGACGGAGATGTCGCCGGTGACGTGCATGCTGCTGGGCGAGGACGCCATTCGCAAACGCGGCTCGGTCGGCAAGGTGATCCCCACCGTGGCCGCCCGCGTCGTCGACGAAAACATGAACGACGTTCCGATCGGCGAGGTTGGCGAAATCGTCTACCGCGCACCAACTTTGATGAGCGGCTACTGGAACAACCCGCAGGCCACGGCGGAAGCGTTCGCGGGCGGCTGGTTCCACTCCGGCGACCTCGTGCGCATGGACGAAGACGGCTACGTGTGGGTGGTCGACCGCAAGAAGGACATGATCATCTCCGGTGGCGAGAACATCTACTGCGCCGAGGTGGAAAACGTCCTCGCCAGCCACCCCAGCATCGTCGAGGTGGCCGTTATCGGCCGGGCGCACGAGAAGTGGGGCGAGGTGCCGATCGCGGTCGCCGCTGTCGCGGGCGACAAGTTAGCGCTCGAAGAGCTGGACGAGTTTTTGACCGAGCGGCTGGCGCGGTACAAGCACCCCAAGGCGCTCGAGATCGTCGATGCGTTGCCGCGCAACCCAGCCGGCAAGGTGCTCAAGACTGAACTGCGGGTTCGCTACGGCGTCGGAGAAATCGACTAAATCCATTCTACGGCAAGAGGTTTTAGGGGCAGAAAGGGAAGTTGACGGGAGCTGTAACGTTTGCCAGCTGTTGGCGAAGGGTTAATTGTGCGGATGCGGTTCACACCTGATTGGCCATCGGGTACATTCCTGTGGTCTCCGTTACTACTTGCCAGTAGGGAGCCGATGGTCACACACGTTGAGTCGGGGCGAGGCGGGGGCACACCCAGCCGCCTCGCGGCGAGGGGGAGAGGCGTGCTACACGATCCGCCGCGGCGCTGGGAGGCGCGCGGTGACGTCGCGAGGGGGCAACGGTGAGTTCAACGTCGACAAGTCGGCGGGGTCCCTACCTGGTTGGCTACGTTCGCGACCAATTGGAGACGCCTTTGACGCTCGTCGGGGGATTCTTCCGGATGTGCGTGCTCACCGGGAGGGCGCTGTTCCGCTGGCCCTTCCAGTACCGCGAGTTCATCCAGCAGTGCTGGTTCATCATGCGGGTGGCGTTCCTGCCGACCATCATGGTGTCGATCCCGCTGACCGTGCTGCTGATCTTCACCCTCAACGTCCTGCTCGCCCAGTTCGGGGCCGCTGACCTCTCGGGCGCCGGCGCGGCGATCGGCGCCGTCACCCAGCTCGGCCCGCTGACCACGGTGCTGGTGGTCGCCGGCGCCGGTTCGACCGCGATCTGCGCGGACCTGGGCGCCCGCACCATCCGCGAAGAGATCGACGCGATGGAGGTGCTCGGCATCGACCCGATCCACCGGCTGGTGGTCCCCCGGGTGGTGGCCGCCACCTTGGTCGCGACCCTGCTCAACGGCCTGGTGATCACCGTCGGCCTGGTCGGCGGCTACCTGTTCGGCGTCTACCTGCAGAACGTGTCGGGTGGCGCCTACCTGGCCACGCTGACCACCATCACCGGCTTGCCCGAGGTCGTCATCGCGACGGTCAAAGCCGCAGTCTTCGGGCTGATCGCCGGGCTGGTCGGTTGCTACCGTGGCCTGACCGTGCGCGGCGGCTCCAAGGGCCTGGGCACCGCCGTGAACGAGACCGTCGTGCTCTGTGTCGTCGCGCTCTACGCCGTCAACGTCGTGCTGACCACCATCGGTGTCCGGTTCGGGACGGGGCACTGACGTGTCGACTTCCGCCGTCTTCCGCGCCCGCTTCCCGCGGGCGGCAGAGAACCTCAACCGCTACGGCCTCGCCGCCGCTCGCGGTCTCGACGACATCGGTCAGATGGCGTGGTTCGGCGCCATCGCCGTCGGGCACATCCCGCACGCGGTGCGCAACTACCGCAAGGAGACCCTGCGACTCATCGCCCAGATCGGCATGGGCACCGGCGCCATGGCGGTCATCGGTGGCACCGTCGCCATCGTCGGCTTCGTGACGCTGTCCGGTAGCTCGCTGGTCGCCATCCAGGGCTTCGCCTCGCTGGGCAACATCGGCGTCGAGGCGTTCACCGGCTTCTTCGCCGCGCTGATCAACGTGCGCATCGCCGCACCCGTCGTCACCGGCATCGCCATGGCGGCCACGGTCGGCGCCGGCGCCACGGCGGAGCTGGGTGCCATGCGCATCAGCGAGGAGGTCGACGCCCTGGAAGTGATGGGCATCAAGTCGATCTCGTTCTTGGCCTCCACCCGCATCATGGCCGGGCTGGTGGTGATCATCCCGATCTACTCCATGGCGATCATCATGACTTTCCTGTCCCCGCAGATCACCACGACGGTGATCTACGGGCAGTCGAACGGCACCTACGAGCACTACTTCCGGACGTTCCTGCGCCCCGAGGACGTGTTCTGGTCATTCTTGGAGGCCATCATCATCACCGCGGTCGTGATGATCACCCACTGCTTCTACGGCTATGAGGCCGGCGGCGGTCCGGTCGGCGTGGGCGAGGCCGTCGGTCGGTCGATGCGCTTCTCGCTGGTCTCGGTACAGGTCGTCGTGTTGGCCGCCGCGTTGGCGCTCTATGGCGTCAACCCCAACTTCGCGCTCACGGTGTAATCGCCATGGCCAGCCCGATCCAGACCAACGCCCCCCGCACCCCGCCCTACAAGCTGGCCGGCGTGGCGCTGCTGGTCGTCGCCGCGCTGGCGCTGGCCCTGATCTATGGGCAGTTCCGGGGCAGCTTCACCCCCAAGACGCAACTGACCATGCTGGCAGCGCGCGCCGGCCTGGTGATGGACCCGGGTTCGAAGGTCACCTACAACGGGGTGGAGATCGGCCGGGTGGGCTCGATCTCGGAGACGGTGCGCGACGGCAAGCCGGCCGCCAAGTTCACCCTTGAGGTGTATCCGCGCTACCTGAAGCTGATCCCGTCGAATGTCAACGCCGATATCAAGGCGACGACGGTGTTCGGTGGCAAGTACGTCTCGCTGACGACGCCGGCGAATCCGTCGCCGCAGAAGATTTCGTCGCGCACGGTAATCGACGCGCGCTCGGTGACCACCGAGATCAACACGCTGTTCCAGACCATCACCTCGATCGCGGAGAAGGTGGATCCGATCAAGCTGAACCTGACGCTGAGCGCCGCGGCGCAGTCGCTGTCGGGGCTGGGCGAGAAGTTCGGCCAGTCGGTGGTCAACGCCAACATCTTGCTCGATGATGTGAATCCGCGGTTGCCCCAGGCGCGCAAGGACATTCAAGGTTTGGCGGCGCTGGGCGACACCTACGCGAACGCGGCGCCGGACCTGTTCGACTTCTTGAACAACGCGGTGATCACCTCGCGCACCATCAACGCCCAGCAAAAGGATCTGGATCAGGCGTTGTTGTCGGCGGTCGGCTTCGGTAACACCGGTGCCGAGCTGTTCAACAAGGGCGGTCCGTACCTGGCGCGCGGCGCCGAAGACCTGGTGCCCACGGCGCAGCTGCTGGACACCTACAGTCCCGAGCTGTTCTGCACCGTGCGCAACTACCACGACATCGAGCCCAAGGCCGCCTCGTTCCTGGGCGGCAACGGCTACTCGCTCAACAGCCACACCCAGGCGCTGTCCGGGTTGGGGTTGGTCGCCAACCCGCTGTCGCTGGTCGCGGTCGCCGCGCTCACGATGGGGCTCGGCGGCGTCGCCGGCCTGGTCGGTGGTGCACCGAACCCCTACGTGTGGCCGGAGAACCTGCCGCGGGTGAACGCGCGCGGCGGCCCCGGCGGTGCCCCGGGGTGCTGGCAACCGCTCACCCATGACCTGTGGCCCGCACCGGAACTGGTGATGGACTCCGGCAACAGCCTTGCGCCGTACAACCACCTGGACACCGGATCGCCGTATGCGATCGAGTACGTCTGGGGACGCCAGGTAGGGGATAACACGATCAACCCATGAAAATCACCGGAACCCTTGTCAAGCTCAGCATCTTCTCGGTGGTGCTGCTGATCTTCACCGTGATGATCATCGTGGTGTTCGGTCAGATGCGCTTCGACCGCACCAGCGGATACACGGCGGAGTTCACCAACGTCAGCGGCCTGCGCGCGGGTCAGTTCGTCCGCGCCTCCGGGGTCGAGGTCGGCAAGGTCGACACGGTGGAACTGGTCGACGGCGGCAAGCGGGCGCGGGTGAAATTCAACGTCGACCGCTCGATCCCGCTGTACCAGTCGACGACCGCCCAGATCCGCTACCTGGACCTGATCGGCAACCGCTACCTCGAACTCAAGCGCGGCCAGGGCGACGGCGCCGACAAGGTGCTGGCGCCCGGCGGGTTCATCCCCCTCGCCCGCACCCAGCCGGCGCTCGACCTCGACGCCCTGATCGGTGGCTTCAAGCCGTTGTTCCGGGCGCTCGACCCACAGAAGGTCAACAGCATCGCGACCGCGCTGGTCACCGTGTTCCAAGGGCAGGGTGGCACCATCAACGACATCCTCGACCAGACCGCGCAGCTGACCAGCCAACTCGGTGAGCGTGACCAGGCCATCGGCGAGGTCATCAAGAACCTCAACACGGTGCTGGACACGACGGTCCGGCACCGGCAGCAGTTCGACCAGACCATCAACAATCTGGAGGTGTTGATCACCGGTCTCAAGGACCACGGCGACCAACTGGCCGGGGGGACCGCGCACATCAGCAACGCCGCCGGAACGGTTGCCGACCTGCTGGCCGAAAACCGCGGCCTGCTGCACAAGACGATCAACTACCTGGACGCCGTCCAGCAGCCGCTGATCGACCAGCAGGATCAACTGCAGGACTACCTGAAGAAGGTGCCGACCGCGTTGAACATGATCGGGCGCGCCATCGGGTCATACGGGGACTTCGTGAACTTCTACGCCTGCGACATCACCCTGAAGATCAACGGTCTGCAGGCCGGCGGCCCGGTCCGCACGGTCCGGCTGTTCCAGCAGCCGACGGGTAGGTGCACGCCGCAATGAGAACTCTCGAACCCCCGAACCGGGTCCGCATCGGGCTGATGGGCATCGTCGTCACGGTGCTGGTGATCGGCGTGGGCCAAAGCTTCACCAGCGTCCCGATGTTGATGGCCAAACCGCATTACTACGGGCAGTTCGCCGACACCGGCGGTCTCAGCAAGGGCGATAAGGTGCGCATCGCCGGCGTGGACGTCGGCAAGGTGGAGGGTCTCAAGATCGACGGCGATCACATCGTGATCCAGTTCAACGCCGGCACCGCGACCTTCGGCACCGAGAGCCGGCTGGCCGTCAAGACGGACACCATCCTCGGAAAGAAGGTGCTCGAACTCGAGCCGCGCGGTAGCCAGACGCTGCGGCCCGGGTCGACGCTGCCGATCGGCCAGAGCACCACGCCCTATCAGATCTACGACGCGTTCTTCGACGTCACCAAGGCCGCGCAGGGCTGGGACATCGACGCCGTCAAGCAGTCGCTGCACGTCCTGTCGCAAACCATCGACCAGACCTACCCGCACCTGAGCCCCGCGCTCGAAGGCGTGGCCAAGTTCTCCGACACCATCGGCAAGCGCGACGAAGAGGTCAAGCACCTGCTCGCCCAGGCCAACCAGGTGGCGGGCATCCTCGGTGACCGTAGTGACCAGATCGACCGGGCGCTGGTCAACGCCAAGACCCTGCTGGCCGCCTTCAACGAACGCGGCCAGGCCATCAACGCCCTGCTGAGCAACGTCGCGGCGTTCTCCGAACAGGTCAAGGGCCTGATCAACGACAACCCGAACCTCAACCACGTGCTGGAGCAGCTGCGCACCGTAAGCGACATCCTGGTGCAGCGCAAAGACGATCTGGCCAACGGTTTCACCGAGGTCGGCAAGTTCCTGCCGTCGCTGAACGAGGCCATCGCCTCCGGCCCGTTCTTCAAGGTGGTGCTGCACAACCTGGCGCTGTACCAGATTTCGCAGCCCTGGGTGGACGCCGCCTTCAAGAAGCGCGGCATCGACCCGGAGAACTTCTGGCGCAGTGCGGGATTGCCGGCCTACCGGTTCCCCGACCCCAACGGCACCCGATTCCCCAACGGCGCGCCGCCGCCGGCACCGCCGGTGCTCGAGGGCACGCCCGATCACCCGGGTCCGGCCGTCCCGCCGGGATCGCCGTGCTCGTACACGCCGGCCAATCCGGGCGGCAACGTCACCGTCGGGGACGAGGGGCTGCCGCGGCCGTGGAACCCGTTGCCCTGTGCGGGCGCGACGACGGGCCCGTTCGGTGGGCCGGGCTTCCCCGCGCCGGTCGACGTGATGACGTCGCCGCCCAACCCCAACGGTCTGCCGCCCACGCCGGGCATCCCGATCGCGGGCCGGCCGGGCGACCCGCCGCCAGACGTTCCGGGCACCCCGGTGCCGTTGCCGGCGCAAGCACCGCCGGGCGCGCGCACCGAGAACCTGGCGCCGGCCGGGCCGACGCCGCCACCGTCGACGTTCGCGCCGGGCTTCCCGCCGGGGCCCGCCGCGCCACCCGGGCCGGGTAACCAGCTGCCGGCACCGTTCATCAACCCGGGCGGAACCGGAGGCAGCGGCGCAGCGGGGGGAGGTAGCCAGAATTGAGCACCATCTTTGACGTCCGCAACATTCGGCTACCGAAGATGACGCGGACATCGGTGATCATCGGATCGCTGGTGATCGTGTTGGCTCTCGTCGTCGGCTACGTCGGCTGGCGGCTGTACGAGAAGCTGACCAACAACACCGTGGTGGCCTACTTCCCGGCGGCGAACGCGCTGTACCCGGGCGACAAGGTCCAGATCATGGGCTTGCGCGTGGGCGCGATCGACAAGATCGAGCCCAGCGGCAACAAAATGAAGGTCACCTTCCACTACGAGAACAAGTACAAGGTTCCGGCGAACGCCTCGGCGGTGATCCTCAACCCGACCCTGGTGGCCTCGCGGTCCATTCAGCTGGAGCCGGCCTACAAGGGCGGTCCGGTGCTGGCCAACAACGCGGTGATCCCCGAGGAGCGCACCCAGGTGCCGGTGGAGTGGGACCAGCTGCGCAACAGCATCACCAACATCATCTCCAAGCTGGGCCCCACACCCGAGCAGCCGACGGGGCCGTTCGGTGAGGTCATCACGTCCTTCGCCGACGGCCTGGCCGGCAAGGGCAAGCAGATCAACACCACGCTGACCAACCTGTCGCAGGCACTGACCGCGCTGAACGAGGGTCGCGGCGACTTCTTTGCGGTGGTGCGCAGCCTGGCGCTGTTCGTCAATGCGCTGCACCAGGACGACCAGCAGTTCGTCGCGCTCAACCAGAACCTGGCGGATTTCACCACCCGGCTGGCGCACAACGACAACGACCTGGCCAACGCGATCCAGCAGTTCGACAGCCTGCTCACCACCGTGCGCCCCTGGCTGGACCAGAACCGCGGCGTGCTGACCCACGACATCAACAACCTCGAGACCGCGACGAACGCGTTGCTGCAACCGGATCCGCTGAACGGGCTGGAGACCGCGCTGCACGTGCTGCCGACGGCCGCGGCGAACATCAACCAGATCTATCACCCGTCGCACGGTTCGGTGGTCGCCATCCCGTCGATCACCAACTTCGCGAACCCGATGCAGTTCATCTGCAGCGCGATCCAGGCCGGCAGTCGGCTGGGCTACCAGGAGTCGGCCGAACTGTGTGCGCAGTACCTCTCGCCGATCCTCGACGCGATCAAGTTCAACTACCCGCCGTTCGGCTTGAACCTGTTCAGCACGGCGGAGACGCTGCCCAAGGAAGTCGCGTATTCCGAGGACCGGCTGCACCCACCGAACGGATACAAAGACACCACCGTTCCCGGCATCTGGGTGCCGGACACCCCGACGTCGCACCGCAACACCCAGCCGGGCTGGATCGTCGCTCCCGGCATGCAGGGCCAGCAGGTCGGGCCGATCACCGCGGGCCTGATGACCCCCGAATCGCTGAGTGAGCTGATGGGTGGTCCGAACATCGAACCCGTCCAGTCGAACCTGCAGACCCCGCCGGGTCCGCCGAACGCCTACGACGAGAACCCGATCGTGCCGCCCATCGGGCTGAACGCCCCGGTGCCGATCCAACCGCCGCCGCCCGGACCGGATGTGGTCCCGGGCCCGGTCGCCCCGACACCGGCGCCGGTGTCCGCGCCCGCGCCGAACGCGGGCGGGCCGCCGGTACCCGCTGACTTTGGAGGTGGCCAGTGAGGGGCGCGCTTCGGCTGATCCGCCATCGGGCGTGGCAAGGGCTGACCCTGCTGGTGGCCGCGACGGTGCTGAGCTCGTGTGGTTGGAAGGGCATCTCCAACGTCTCGATCCCGGGTGGACCCGGCAGCGGGTCGGGGGCCATGACCCTCTACGTGCAGGTGCCCGACACCCTGGCGATCAACGGCAACAGCAAGGTGATGGTCGCCGACGTCTTCGTCGGCTCGATCAAGGCCATCAACCTGAAGAACTGGATCGCCACCCTGACGCTCGGTGTGGACAAGAACGTCAAGTTGCCCAAGAACGCCACGGCCAAGATCGGCCAGACGTCGCTGCTGGGTTCCCAGCACGTCGAGCTGGCCGCGCCGCCGAACCCGTCGCACGAACTGCTCAAGAGCGGCGACACCATTCCGCTGAAGAATTCGACCTCGTACCCCACCACCGAGCAGACGCTGGCCAGCCTCTCGCTGATCCTGCGCGGCGGCGGCATCCCGAACCTGGAGGTGCTGCAGAACGAGGTCTACAACATCTTCAACGGGCGCGGCGAGGCGATCCGGGCGCTGCTCGGCAAGCTGGACACCTTCACCAACCAGCTCAACCAGCAGCGCGACGACATCACGCACGCCATCGACTCGACCAACCGGCTGCTGACCTACGTGGGTGGCCGCGCCGACGTCTTGGATCGGGTGCTCACCGACATCCCGCCGCTGATCAAGCATTTCGCCGACACCCGGAACCTGCTGATCAACGCCGTCGACTCGGTGGGACGGCTCAGCCAGGCCGCCGACCAATACCTGTCGGAGGCGCGCGGGCCGCTGCACACCGATCTGCAGGCGCTGCAGTGCCCGCTGAAGGAGCTCGGCCGGGCGTCGCCGTACCTGATCGGCGCGCTGAAGCTGATCCTCACCCAGCCGTTCGACATCGACACGGTCCCGAAGATCTTCCGCGGCGACTACATCAACATCTCGCTGACGCTCGACCTGACCTACAGCGCCGTCGACAACGCGTTCCTCACCGGGACAGGTTTGTCGGGAGCCCTGCGGGCACTCGAGCAGTCGTTTGGGCGCGACCCGGAGACGATGATCCCGGACGTGCGTTACACGCCGAACCCGAATGACGCACCGGGTGGACCGCTGGTGGAAAGGGGGGACAGGAATTGCTGACTCCCTTCATCCGACGCCAGCTGATCGCCTTCGGGATCCTGACCGTCATCTCGCTGCTCGTGCTGGGGATCTACTACCTGCAGATCCCGAGCCTGGTGGGCATCGGCCGCTACACGCTCAAGGCCGACCTGCCGGCCTCGGGCGGGCTATATCCCACGGCCAACGTCACCTACCGCGGCATCACCATTGGCAAGGTCACCGACGTCGAGCCGACCGAGCACGGCGCCAAGGCGACGATGAGCATCGACAGTCGCTACAAGATCCCGATCGATGCGACGGCCAACGTGCACTCCGTGTCGGCGGTCGGTGAGCAGTACCTGGACCTCACCTCGAGCGGCAACCCCGGCAAGTACCTGGCGGAAGGACAGACGATCACGAAGGGCACCGTGCCCGCCGAGATCGGGCCGGCCCTGGACACGGCGAACCGCGGCCTGTCGGTGCTGCCCAAGGACAAGATCGGCAAGCTCCTCGACGAGACGGCGCAGTCCGTCGGCGGGTTGGGTCCCAACCTGCAGCGGTTGGTCGACGCCACCCAGGCGATCGTCGGCGACTTCAAGAACCAGATCACCGACGTCAACGACATCATCCAGAACTCCGGCCCGGTGCTGGACAGCCAGGTGAAATCGAGTGACAACATCGAGCGCTGGGCGCGCAACCTGAACAGGCTGGGCGCGCAGTCCGCGCAGGAGGACCAGCACCTGAGAAGCCTGCTGCGCCAGGCGGCCCCGACGGCCGACCAGGTCAACTCGGTGTTCAACGACGTCAAGGATTCGCTGCCCCAGACGCTGGCCAACCTCGAGGTCGTCTTCGACCTGCTCAAGCGCTACCACACCGGCGTCGAGCAGGTCCTGGTGTTCCTGCCGCAGGGTGCGTCGATCGCCCAGACGGTGGCGGCGCCGTTCCCGAACATGGCCGCCCTGGACCTGGCGTTGTCGATCAACCAGCCGCCGCCCTGCCTGACCGGCTTCATTCCGGCGTCGGAGTGGCGGTCCCCGGCCGACACCAGCATCCAACCGCTGCCCACCGGCACGTATTGCAAGATCCCGATGGAGACACCGGCGAACAGCGTGCGCGGCTCGCGCAACATCCCGTGCACGGACATTCCGGGCAAACGGGCCGCAACCCCGCGGGAATGCCGCGACCCCAAGCCGTATGTGCCGGCCGGTACCAACCCCTGGTACGGCGACCCGAACCAGATTCTGACCTGCCCCGCACCCGCGGCGCGCTGTGATCAGCCGGTGAAGCCGGGCATGGTGATCCCGGCGCCGTCGGTGGACAACGGACTCAACCCGGCGCCCTCGGACCGGGTGGCGGGCACACCCCCGCCCACCAGCGATCCGTTGTCCCGACCGGGGTCGGGTACCGTGCAGTGCAATGGCCAGCAGCCCAACCCCTGTGTCTACAAACCCAGCGGGCCTCCCTCGGCGATCTACAGTCCCCAAAGCGGTGAACTGGTAGGGCCAGACGGAGTTAAATACTCCGTCGAGAACTCGACCAGAACAGGAGACGATGGATGGAAGGAGATGCTGGCGCCAGCCGGCTGAACCCCATCGACACGGACGATTCGTTGACCACCCAGGACAAGAGCGAGGATTCGGCGGCACCTGAGAACGGAGCCGAGCAGACCGGTCCGCAGGATGCCTCCGCGGATCTGACCGAATCCACCGACGATGCCGCCGGTGCCGACGCCGAGGCCGACCAGTCCGAGTCCGAGGGCACGGCGGCGGACGACCCGGCAGCCGCCGAATCCGCCGTCGCCGCCGCCCAGCGCCGTCCGTCCCGGGTGACCCGCGGGTGGCTGGCCGCGATCGCCGCTGTGCTGGTGTTGTGCGCCGCCGGCGTCGGGGCCGGTGGCTACCTCGCGCTGCATTACCACCAGCAAAGCCAACAGATGGCGCGCAACGACGCGCTGGCGCTGAAGGCGGCGGTGGAATGCGTCTCCGCGACCCAGGCGCCCGACACCAATGCGATGACGGCGAGCGAGCAGAAGATCGTCGACTGTGGGACCGACGCCTTCCGCTCGCAGGCGCTGCTGTACACGAGCATGCTGGTGCAGGCGTATCAGGCCGCGAACATCCATGTTCAGGTGTCGGACGTCCGGGCGGCGGTCGAGCGCAACAACCGAGACGGGTCGATCGACATTCTCGTCGCGCTGCGCGTCAAGGTGGCCAGCGACCAGAACCAGAACGAGGCCGGCTACCGGCTGCGCGTGAAAATGGCGTTCGCCGAAGGGCAGTACAAGATTTCCAAGCTCGACCAGGTGACGAAGTGACGGTGGTGGTCGAACAGACTGCGCCCCGGGCAATTCAGGAGTCACCGCGGGAAGCCTTGGCGCCGTGGCATTCTCGTGTCATCGCCTTCTCAGTCGATGCGGTGGCGGGCCTGGCCGTCATCGTCACGATGGCGTTGGTCCTGCGTACCGTGCCGGCCCAGGGCGTGTGGTGGTGGCTGAGCATTTCCGCCCTGGGCGTCGTCACCCTGCTGGTGCTGGCCAACCGGTTGCTGCTGCCGGTGATCACCGGGTGGAGCCTGGGCCGCGCTCTGGCGGGCGTCGCGGTGACGCGCCGCACCGGAGACGCACCGGGCCCCTGGACCCTGCTGCTGCGCGACGTCGCCCACCTGCTCGACACCGCGTCGGTGGTGGGATGGCTTTGGCCCCTGTGGGATTCGCGCCGTCGCACGTTCGCCGACATGCTGGCGCGCACCGAAGTGCGGCGCCTCCCACCGGACGCGTCGCCGCCACACGTCCGCCGCTGGAGCGCGGTCGCGGTGCTAAGCGCGGCGGCGCTCTGCCTGGCCGGGGTCGCGATGAGTTTTTTCGGGGGGTACTGGCAGGACCGGGCGACCGACCAGACCCGCGCCCAGCTGGCGACGCAGGGGCCCAAAATCGTCGCCCAGATGCTGACCTACGACCCTAAGTCGCTGCACGACGACTTCGCCCGGGCGCTGTCGCTGGCGACCGACAAGTATCGGCCCCAGCTGTCGGCCCAGCAGGACCTGGTGCAAAAGGGGCACCCGGTGATCAACGAGTACTGGGTCACCAACAGTTCGATTGAATCGGCCGCCCCGTCCAGCGCAACGATGTTGATCTTCATGCAAGGTCGACGGGGCGTCGGGCCCGAGCAGCGCTACATCAGCGCGACGGTGCGGGTGGTATTTGCCAAGGGCCCCGGAAACGCTTGGCGCGTCGACGATCTCACGGTGCTGACCAAGCCGAAGCAGCCCGGGAGCGGCAAGTGAGTCCCCGCCGCAGATTTGCGCCCGGCGAGCGGCCACTGCTCATCGCGCGCCCGGTCGAGGCCGGGCGGCCATGGCTGTTGCCGTTGGCCGGCACGGTCGCCGCGGCGCTCATGGTGGTGGCGATCACGGCCTGCACACTGATGCTCGTCTCGCACGAAATCCGGGCGCGGGCCGCGTCCAAGGACCGCGAGGTGCTGACCTACGTGACCGGGTTCATGACGCAGTTCATCTCCATCGATCCCTTTCACGCCAACGATTACGTGAACCGGATCCTGGCGGAGGCGACCGGGGACTTCGCCAAGCAGTATGAGAAGAACGCCAACGAGATCCTGCTGCAGGTCGCCCGGGCCGAACCGGCCACCGGCACGGTCCTGGATGCCGGCCTGGAGCGATGGAACGACGACGGCAGCGCCAACGTCATGGTGGCGACGGCGATCAGCACCAAGTCGCCGGACGAGAAGCAGGTGTTGGAGAACGCCAATCGATGGGCGGCGACCGCGACGCAGGAAGGGAACAAGTGGAAGATCAGCAACCTGCAGCAGGTGATGTGACCGCCGAGCGGACTCCGGCCGCCTCCGGGGACGACGCGAACGACGCGACGGACGCGACGCACCAGGCCCGCCCGGAGCGCCACGACGAAGAGGCCGAGGCCACAACGGAATCCGAGGCCACCGACCGGGACGCGGCCGCACCGCACAGCGCTGATGACGGGGCCACCGACGACGAGGACGCGGAGCGGGTGGCCGACGCGCCGCAGGGTACCGCCGCGCGCAAGAACCGGCGGACCGCAAAGGTCTGGGCCGCCGTTTCCGCCATCGCCGCCCTGCTGTTCGTCGGTTCCGCCGCGTTCGCCGGCGCGATGCTGCAGCCGTACCTGGCCGACCGGGCCACCGCCGCAACGAAACTCAACGTCGCGCGGACCGCCGCCAATGCGATCACCACGCTGTGGACGTACACCCCGGAAAACATGGACACCCTGGCCGATCGCGCATCCCGGTATCTCAGTGGCGATTTCGAGGCGCAGTACCGCAAATTCGTCGACGCGATCGTGGCACCCAACAAGCAGGCCAAGATCACCAACCACACCGACGTGACCGGCGCCGCGGTCGAAACCCTCGACGACTCCAACGCCGTGGTCATCGTCTACACCAACACGACGTCCACCAGCCCGTTGACCAAGAACGTCCCGTCGCTGAAGTACCTGTCCTACCGGCTGTTCCTGAAACGTTCCGACAACCGTTGGCTGGTGACCAGGATGACGACGATCACGTCGCTGGATCTGACGCCCAAGGTTTAGCGGCGAGTCCGGGCGCATGGCTGTCACGTCACCGGTCTCCGAGCGATGGACGGTAGCGGCGTTGCTGCTCTTGACCTTCGCCACCGGGTTGGCCGACTCGATCAGCATCCTGGTGCTCGGCCACGTGTTCGTCGCCAACATGACCGGCAACGTGATCTTCCTCGGATTCTGGCTGGCCCCAAGGACGATCATCGACCTGACCGCCGTCGCGGTCGCCCTGCCGACCTTCGTCTGCACCACGATCGCCAGCGGCCGATTGGCGCGGTATTTCGGCCTGCGGACGCGGACATGGATCACCACGGTGCTGACGATCGAAATCGTCCTGCTGCTGGCGCTCGCGGTTCTGGCGGGCACGGGAGTGCTGCGCTACCAGGCGACCTCCAAGCTGGTCATGATCGGCATGCTCGCGGTGACGTTCGGTCTACAACACTCCAGCGCGCGCCAGTTCGGCATCCAAGAGCTCTCCACCACGGTGCTCACGTCGACGATCGTCAGCCTCGGACTGGACAGTCGGTTGGCCGGAGGCACCGGCGAACGGCAGCGGTTGCGCATCGGCGTCGTGGCCACCATGTGCGCCGGCGCCTTCTTCGGGGCGACGATGTCGAGATACGTGATCGCCCCGGTGTTCGTTGTCACCGCGGCGGTGATCGCCACCAGCCTGCTGATCTTCCGCTTCGGGCCGCCGGCGGCGAAAACCCGAAGCGCCCGTTACTAGTTGAACGCCAGCCAGCTGGGCAGCGCCCGCTCGTGTGAATCACAGAGCACTTGCCGGGTGTCGCATGATCCCCGCGGTGATCCGGCGCCGGCCCACATGCCCCCGGTGTCGCGGCGCAGCACGATCGCCGACGAGCCGCCGCCGTCGAGCAGCACCGCGTTGTCACTGCCCAGCCCGCGGAACAGGTCCTGCATGTTGTCCGGGGTGTAGTTGCCGCCCTCGAAGATGTACATCTCGTCCTTTTGCCGGGCGTAGGCCAACGCCGTTCGGGCCGCGCTGGGTCCGCCGTCGTGCAGCTGCCCGGTGTTGCCGGGCGCCAACAGCCCGATGCCCGAGACCGCGACGAACTTCTCGTTCTTGTTGAGCAGGTCGGCGACCACCGGGGTGGCGGCGTCGTAGTCGCTCTTTGTCCTGGGCCACACCACATATGGCGCACCACCGGACGGCAGGATCATCGTCGACAGCGCGCTCCAGCTTTCACCGCCACCGGACAGACCCTGCTTGCCGGGGTAGGCGACGGTGCCGGTGACCGCCTGGTTGGCGCGACCCTGGCCCTGCGTGTTGTCGACGAAGGCGCCCAGCGGTGAGCTGCAGCCGGTCTGACGCCACGAGCCGCCCTTCTGCCCGCGGACGTCGAAGAAGTTGGCGTTGATGGCGATGGTCGGCTGGCCCATGCGCTGCCACGCCTGCAGCGGTGCGTAGAGCTCGGAGGCCTGCCAGAGACCCTCGCCGGTGCGCGCCCCGGGGTTGTTCTCGCAGCGGGCCTGATCGCCGCGATGCGTGTCGACCAGCAGGTGCGGGGACAGGCGCCCCGCCGCGTTCTTGATGATCATCAGGTGCCCGCCGTTGTCCATCTCATACCAGCTGCCGCCGGCGTTGAGCATCGGCGCGGGATGGCCGGGGCCGAAGTTGTAGACCAGGTAGGAACCGCGGGTGCTGCCGATGGCATTGGCGAGCAGATCGCGCCCGTCGGCGGCGCGGGCGAGGGGCTGCCCGGAGGTGACGGCCAGGGTGAAACAGGCGACGAGGGCGGCGCACGACGCTGCCAGCCGGCGGAAGCTGGCGCGTCGGGTCAGCACGGTAGCCCTTTCCGCCCGGAACTAATGCAACATAAACATCATCAGCCCCATAAGTCACACTGTCAACAAAGGTCACGGTGGGGTGACGATAGGGCCACGCCCGAATTACGCTTGCTCGCTTGGACTTTCGTGATCGCCAGCGGTCGGCTGGGTAGCGGTGGTGGGCTCGGCGCCGGATGGCTCTGTAGCGATGGGCACGGCGGCCGCCGGTTCGGCGCGCTTGCCGCGGCGGGTCTGGTGCTTCGACTGGTGCTCCTGGGCGATGGCCAGTTCGACCGCGCCCGGGATCCGGTGAAAGCCCTTGCGGTCGTACAGGTAAGTGACGATGCCGCCGAGTAGCAGGCCGACGACGACGCCGATGGTCGTCATCGTCAACGCCTGCGTCAGCCCCGCATCGCCACGGCCGCCGAAGTAGAGCAGCGACCGGGCCCCGAGGAAGACCTGGTGCATCGGTTCGAATTCGGCCAGCCAGCGGAAGAAGGACGGCGTCGCCTCCAACGGCACCGTCGCGCCGGCCGACGGCAGCCCGAGGATCACGAAGATGAGCATGCTGACCAGCATTCCGGCCGTGCCCAGCACCGAGAGCAACGAACTGGACGTGATGCCCACCGCGGCGATCGCGAAGACGCCGAACGCCCAAAGCCGCCAGCCGTGATCGATGGGCATGCCGAGCCCGTCGGCGATCGACAGGTACACCGCCGAGGTGAGCAGCCCGAGCAGCACCATCATGGCCCACTTCAGCAGCAACGTCTGGAATCTGGAGATCTTGACCTGCTCGGCGAACCGGTACACCGGCCCGAATTCGGCGGGCACGTAACCGAGCAGCGCGTCCACCAGCGTGCTCACCACGATGCTGCCGGTGAAACCCGCCAGCAACAGCAACAGCGCGTAATAGAAGGCCGACAGGCCGTTGCCGGTGCCGTTCGGCAGCGGGTTGTACACGTTCGACTGGATGTCGATGGGGGCACTCAGGCCCACCTGCGCCGCGCCGGCCAGCGGTGCGCCGCCGGTCTGCGCGACCACCTCCGCCATAACCCGTTGCCCGGCAATGCCGTTGGCCATCCCCATCGCCGTGCTGAGGGTCTGACCGGCGATGCTCGCGCCGAGCGTGCCGGCCCTCGGATTGGTGGAAACCGTGATCGACGGGCGGTCCGCGCGGGCCGGCGAGACCGCACTATCCGCGAAGTCGCGCAGCAACGACGAGAAGCTCGGCGGTATCAGCACCTGGCCGTAGACACGGCCGGTGTCCATCTGGCGGCGGGCCTCGTCGCGGGAGAGCACGCGGACGTCGAACTTGTTCTTATCCAACCCATTGACCAGCCGATCGACGATCTGCGCGCCGCCGGGACCGGCGTCCTCGTTGACCACCGCGATGGGGAAATGACGCAGGTTGGTCGTCGGGTTCAAGATGCCACCGAGATACAGCGCGCACAACGCCGCCATCAGCGCCAGGGTGATGACCAGGGGGGCCGCCCAGAATCGCACGGTGCGGACCGCCTTGACGTTCCGGTTGGGGTTGGGCGCCGCGTGCTGCGGGTGCGAGTGAGGCATGCCGACTCCTGTTCTGTCGTGCCCACTTTATGGGCTGGCCCGCCGACCCTCTACGGCCTCAGTCGCCCAGCTTCGCGTGCATCTCCCAGATCAGCAGTTCCGCCGGCTCGCGCGCGGTGACGCGCCGGCCGTCGGCGTCGGTGACGCGCACCGCATCACCCTCGTCGACCGCCCCGATGCCCTCTATGACGGCCTGGCCCCGGGCCACGAAGAGGTGCAGGTAGGGGGCCGGCGGAAGGTCCACCGATGCCCCGGCCGGCAACCGGGTTCCGTGCAGCGCGGCGTTGCGGTTGTGCAGGGTGATCGCGGCATCGTGCGCGGGCCTCCCGGAGGCGATCGTCACGAGATTGCCCGCCATCAGCTTGTCGTCGATCTCGTGCTGCTGGTAGCTCGGATCGACACCGGCCTCGTCCGGCGCCACCCACATCTGCACGAAATGCACCGGCTCGCTGGGGGAGTCGTTGCGTTCGGAGTGCAGGATCCCGCTGCCGGCCGACATCCGTTGCGCCAAACCGGGATAGATCACGCCGCGATTGCCGGCCGAGTCGTGATGCGACAGCTCGCCGCGCAGCACCCAGGTCACGATCTCCATGTCCCGGTGTGGGTGGGTGTCGAATCCCGTTCCGGGCGAGACGATGTCGTCGTTGTTCACCAGCAGCAGCCCGAAGTGGGTGTTGTCCGGGTCGTAGTGGTCGCCGAAGGAGAAGGAGTGCCGGGAGGTCAGCCATCCGGTGGTGGTGACGGCCCGGCTCGCCGCGCTCCTGATCTCGGTGGTGGCCGACATGACCCCAGCCTAATCGTGGGCGGCGTCAGGTCACCGCGTCGGTGAGCAGACCTTGGGCCTGCCGAAGCGCGGCGTCGAGCTCCGGCATGGTCAACCCGGTCGAGTGACCCAGGTGGATCTCGATCTGGTACTCGGGCTGGCCGTCGTGGGCGAATATCGGCAGGACGACGAATTCCGTTGTGGCGAGGTCTGTTTCGAGCGAGTGGGTAACCGACTGCAGGGTCACCATCGTCATCAGGGTGGTGAGCTGGCGGGTGACCTGGGCGGTGGGCTCCAGCGAGGCCAGCACGTCGGCGAGCCGAGTGTGCAGCGACCGGTGGGTGTCGTCGAACCGCCATGCGCCGTAGCCGCGGGCGCGGATATCGGCGAGCACCCGCTGGTGCTCGGCGATCTCGGTGCGGGTGAGCCGGGGTGTCACGCGGTGCAACCACGCTCGGACGGAGTCGTCGTCGCGCCAGGCCATGGCCACCAGACCGAACGGCGGGTCGATGGGGAAGCGCTGCCCCACGGCGTGCTCACCGTCGGTGCCGTGGCCGACCGCGTCGACCGTGGTGAGATGCCGGGCACCGATTTTCGACATCGAACAGCCCGCGCCGAGCGTATCGTTCAGGAAGCGCAGCGCGTCACGCCCGCGGTCGAGCAGCGGGAATTGTTGCCGTAAGCCGTGGACCAGTCCAAACAGCCCGCTGCCCAGCACGTAGCGACGATCGCCCCGCCGGGACACCCAGGCCCTCCGTTGCAGCTCGGCCAGCACCAGCGCGCAGGTGGAAGTGCTGATCGCGCAGTTCTTCGCCAGCTCGGCCGAGGTCCGGCCGTGCGGTGAATTAGCCAGCGCGGCAAGGATATCCATCACCCGCGCGGTGGGCGGCGACTTGGCGCCCGAGTCGCCGCGGGTCGCGGCCATTGACGTATCCACCGCCACCTCCTTACGATCCGTCCAAAATGCCAGGATATAAGTCCTAATATTAGGAGATAGTCGTGTTCAAGGTGGGAGTTTGGGGGCCCGGTTCGATGGGCGTGATCGCCCTGCGCGGGGTGATCGACCATCCGGAGCTGCAACTGGTCGACCTCGTCGTGCACAGCGACGCGAAGGCCGGCCGCGATGCGGGAGAGCTGTGTGGCATCGCGCCGGTCGGGGTGCGGGCGACCCAGGATCCGGCCGCCCTGCTGGCGGGGGACGCCGACGCGGTGGTGTACGCGGCCGGCGCCAACCTGCGGCCGCTGGAGGCCGTCGCGGACATGGTGTCGATCCTGCGGGCGGGCAAGAACGTGGTGTCGTGTTCGGTGGTGCCGCTGGTCTTTCCGGACGGGCTTGACGCCGCCTTCACCGCTCCGCTGCGGCAAGCCGCCCTCGACGGCGGCGTTTCGTTCTTCACCACAGGTATCGACTCCGGCTTCGCCAATGACGTTCTGCCGCTGGTCCTTACGGGAGTCTCCCGGGTGATCGAGTCGGTGCGTGTCACCGAGATGTTCAACTATGCCACCTATCCGGACAGGGCCGCCGTCTACGAGATCCTGGGTTTCGGCCAGCCGCCGGAATATCAGGCGTTCGCGGCGCAGCCGGGAATGTTCACCTTCGGCTGGGGGCCGGTGCTGCACCAGCTGGCGGCCGGGCTGGGCGTCAAGATCGACGACATCGAGGAGAGCAACGAGCGCGTGCCGTCCCCCGAATCCTTCGACACGCCCACCGGTCACATCGCGGCCGGGACCATCGCCGCGATGCGCTCGACGCTCACCGGGTACGTCGACGGGAAGCCGACGTTCGTGCTCGACCACGTGACCCGCATGCGTGACGACATCGCCCCGGACTGGCCGCAGCCGCACATCTCGATCCCGCCGAAGGACCTCGGCTACGGGCAGGCGTCCGGACGCGGCCTGTACCGGGTGGAGATCGAGGGCTCCCCGAGCATGCGGTGCGAGTTCGAGATGGCCGAGGACGCCGACCATGACCTGGGTGCCCGCATCGCCGGCGCGTCGCGGATGGTCAACGCCATCCCCGCGGTGTGCGCGGCCCCGCCCGGGCTGCTGTCCGCGCTGGATCTGCCCCTGATCACCGGCGCCGGACTGCTGCGTCCGGTGCCGGGGCCCTCGCCGGACAGCCGGTTGTTCTAGCCCGGCGACGGTGAGCGCCGGGACGGCGCGAGTGAGGAGCCGGGCGATCTTACCTAGCCCGGCTCGCCGGGATACGTCGCGGCGGCGAGCTGCAGAATCTCGGCGCGATCGGCCGCCAGGATGAACCCGGAGCCGATCGCCGCGTCGAGGGCCGCGGTGAAGCTATCCAGATACTGCCCGCGCCCACCCGGGTAGAGCCGCCGAATCGTGTTGGCGTCGAAGGGTTCCCCGGAGCCGAAGATCGCCGACATGATGCTCTCCTGGCCGCCCAGACCCGACGTCCTGGCGGTCGGCACGTCCACCCACGGGGTCCTGATGCCACCGCGGGCCAGGCCGTTGCCGTCCAGAACCGGTTGCGGCCCGGCGCTTTCCCGAACCTCGAGCGGATCGGCGTGGGGGGCCGGCTCGCCGGTGCCGACCCAGGCGTTCAGCGCCGCGAGCGCCGCCTGCACCACGTAGTGATGCTGGGGGCCGAAGTTGATGTAGTGCGCGAGTCGCTGGCCCATCAACACGTCGGTCGGCGCGTAGCCGGCCACGATCGCCTCCAGCGGTGCCGAGCCGCTGTCGATGAACGCCACCTGAATCGTGTAGTTGTCGGCGTGGGCGGCCCCGGCGATCTCCCAGACCCGCAGCCGTTCGTTGTCCGGCTGCCTGGCGAAGTAGTAGCCGTCGCGTGGGCCGCCGAAGACGTCGGTCTCGGTGACGACCGCGAGCAACGGAACGCGCAGGTCCGGACGGAACGGGACCGCCTGCCGTGCAACGGATTCGGCGAAGATCGAGCCGCCGTCCAGGGGTGCGGCCGGGCCGAACCGGGAGTGCACCAGGAAGCCGTCGTAGCCGGGGGTCAGCGGGTCGACGGCGTTGATGTAGGTGGTGAGGAACATCGCGGATTGCGATTCGCCCACCGCGATCACGCGCCGGGCGGGCAGGCCGCGCAGGACGGCGCCGTGTTCACCGCTTCTGAGCAGGCCGCCGACCTGGGCGAAGATGTCGTAGGCGAACGCGTCGCCGGGGTGCTGCAGGTCCGCGTATCGTTGCGGGTCCTGGCTTTTCAGCGACATGTCAGCACCCAGCATGTTGTCGCCGCCCTCGACTCCCACCCGCTGGGCCGACACCGCGACGTAGGCGTAACCGCCGCGGATGATTTCGCGGTGCGCCATCATCCATACCGCGGCGGCGTCGATGCCACCGCTGACGTTGAGCCACTCGACGAGGACCGTCCCGTTGAACCGGGCCGAATCGGTCGGCGTCAGCGCCACGATGCGGGTCGTGTAATCGGCGGAGCCCGAGGGGGTTACGTCCCATCGGCCGTCGGGGGCCGGTTCACCTGCCGGGGCGTAGCAGGACGCCGTGGCGCAGACGAAGAACTCCTCGACGGTGTAGCCCACGTCGGCGAGGTCGAAAGCGCTCAGCAGCAGCGCCGGCTTTCCGGGGATGGGCGTCACCTGGGTGGCGTTCGTCATCGCGGCGGTCCTGTCAGCTCTGGCCCGCGGACAGCGAAGCGGGCAGCCCGAATTTCACGAACAAGGCGTCGTCGAGGAACGCCACCACGTGGGATACCTTCCCGCCCTGCACATCCAGCACGTGCAGCTGGAACGGGACGTGGACGTCGCCGGCGCGCATGTACATGGCCGCGGCAAGCTGGCCGTTGGCGACCAGCGGCAGCATGCGCATGTCCCCGCTGCCCTCCGCCGGGCATTGCTGGTGAATGAGGGTGACGATGGCCCGCGGCCCCTGGTACCAGCCGGTGTACGGCGGCATCTCCCAGACGGCCTCCGCGGTGAACAGCTCGACCAGCCGATCGATGTCATAGGTCTCGAACGCCGCGATGTAGCGCGCCAGCAGGTCCTGGGCTTCGGGCGAATCCGGTTGCACCAGTGGGTCTTCGGCGCTGGGCCCGACGGCCTCCAGCTGGGACCGGGCCCGCTGCAGCAGGCTGTTGACGGCGGTTGTGGTGGTGCCGACCGCCTCGGCCACCTCGGCCGAGCGCCAGCCCAGCACGTCACGCAGCAGCAGCACCGCCCGCTGCCGGGGTGGAAGGTGTTGCAGCGCAGCGACAAACGCCAGCCGTACCGACTCGCGCGACCCGACCACGACCGACGGGTCGGCCGGATGCTCGGTCAGCGACGGCAGCGGCTCCAGCCACGGCACCTCGCGGCGCTCCACCAGCTCGGCGGTCGGGTCCGAGCTGGGCGCGCCCAACCCGACCGGCAACGGCCTGCGCTGGCGTCCCTCCAGCGCGCTCAGACAGGTGTTGGTGGCGATGCGATGCAGCCAGGTCCGGATCGAGGACTTGCCTTCGAAACGGTCGTACGCCTTCCAGGCCCGCAGCAGGGTCTCTTGCACCAGGTCCTCCGCGTCGTGCAGCGACCCGGTCATGCGGTAGCAGTGGGTCAGCAGTTCGCGCCGGTACGGTTCGGCGTGCGCCGAGAAATCTGCGTTGGCCACCGGGTCACCTTCAGAGTTCTGCGCGAGAAGGCTCATCCGCATGAGCCTACGCAGTGTCGGGGCGCGCGGCCCACATCAGCAGCCATTACGCTGCCCGTAATGACTAGGACCCCCGAGTGAACCGCAGCGAACGCAGTTTCGACGGGTACGGCGGCGTGCGGATCGTCTACGACGTCTGGACGCCCGAGACCGCACCGCGCGCGGTCCTGGTGCTCTCACACGGTCTCGGGGAGTACGCCCGCCGCTACGACCACGTCGCGAAGCGCTTCGGCGAGGCGGGCCTGGTCACCTACGCGCTGGACCATCGTGGGCACGGCCGCTCGGGCGGTAAGCGGGTGCTGGTGCGTGACATCCACGAGTACACCGCCGACTTCGACACCCTGGTCGGTATCGCCACCCGGGAACACCACGGGCTCAAGTGCATCGTGCTGGGGCACAGCATGGGCGGCGGAATCGTGTTCGCCTATGGCGTCGAACGCCCGGACAACTACGACCTGATGGTGCTGTCGGGTCCCGCGGTGGCGGCCCAGGATCAGGTGTCGCCGCTGCTCGGGCTGGCCGCCAAAGTGCTCGGCGCCGTCGTGCCCGGACTGCCGGCCCAAGAACTCGACGTCGACGCCATCTCCCGGGACCCCGCGGTGGTGGCCGCCTACAAAGAGGACCCGCTGGTGTACCACGGCAAGGTGCCGGCCGGCATCGGTCGCGCGCTGCTGCTGGTCGGCGAGACGATGCCGCAGCGGGCGCCGGCCCTGACGGCGCCGCTGCTGGTGGTGCACGGGGAACAGGACCGGTTGGTCGCCGTCGCCGGCAGCCGTCGCCTGGTGGAGTGCGTGGGATCTGCTGACGTGGAGCTGAAAATCTATCCGGGGCTCTACCACGAGGTTTTCAACGAGCCCGAGCGCGAGCAGGTGCTCGACGATGTGGTCTCCTGGATCACCGCTCGGCTGTGAGGCGGGGCGTGTCAGCCGGCTCCCGTACTTTGGCGACAGAGCCAAGCGATGGGGAGGAGCGTCGCCGTGAGTGACGACAAAATGCTGTCGCGCATTGCCGCGCTGCTGCGTCAGGCCGAAGGCACCGACAACAGCCACGAAGCCGATGCGTTCATGTCCGCCGCGCAGCGGCTCGCGACGGCCGCGTCCATCGACCTGGCGGTGGCACGCTCGCATTCGGCCCAGCGGTCGGCGGCGCAGGCGCCGACGCAGCGCACGATCACCATCGGGGCGGCGGGCACCAAGGGGCTACGCACCTACGTGCAGCTGTTCGTGCTGATCGCCGCGGCCAACGACGTGCGCTGTGACGTGGCCTCGAATTCGACGTTCGTGTACGCCTACGGGTTCGTCGAGGACATCGACGCCAGCCACGCCCTGTACGCCAGCCTGGTGGTGCAGATGGTCCGTGCGTCGGACGCCTACCTGGCCTCGGGTGCGCATCGTCCCACGCCGACGATCACCGCCCGACTCAACTTTCAGCTGGCCTTCGGGGCACGGGTCGGCCAGCGGCTGACCGAGGCCCGCGACCAGGCCCGCCAGGAAGCCACCAAGGATCGCCGCCGGTCGCCGGGCACCGCCATTGCCTTGCGGGACAAGGAAGTCGAGCTGGTGGACTACTACCGCGGCGCGTCGAAGGCGCGGGGCACCTGGCAGGCCAGCCGGGCGTCGGCAGGGTATTCGTCGGCGGCGCGACGCGCGGGCGACCGGGCCGGCAAGCGAGCGCGGCTCGGCAACAGCCCCGAACTGCCCGGGGCGCGGAGCGCGCTGAGCGGGTGAGCGCGGGGAAGCCCCCACCGCGGGATTCTCAACGCTCCAAGGTTTATGCGGCTGAGGAGTTCGTCCGGACGCTGTTCGACCGTGCCGCCCAGCATGGCACCCCGGTGGTGGAGTTCTTCGGCACGCAATTGACGCTGCCGCCGGAGGGGCGTTTCGGCTCGGTGGAGTCCGCGCAGCGCTATGTGGACGACGTGCTGGGGCTGGCGGCGGTGCGGCAACGGTGGCCGGGTGTGTCGCCGCTGCGGGTCCGTGCGCGACGGGCCGCCACCGCCGCGCACTACGAAAACCGTGACGGCACAGGCGTTATCGCGGTGCCCGATCGTGACACCGCCGACTGGGCGCTGCGCGAGCTGGTGATGCTGCACGAAGTGGCGCATCATTTGTGCCAGGCCGAGCCGCCGCACGGCCCCGAGTTCGTGGCGACGATCTGTGAGTTGACGGAGCTGGTGATGGGACCGGAACTGGGGCACGTGCTGCGCGTCGTCTACGCCAAAGAGGGCGTGCGGTGAGCCGGCCCGATCCCGACGCGCGGGCGCGCGAGGTCGAAGCCCGGATGACCGACGACGAGCGGTTCGCGCTGCTGGTCTCGGTGATGGGGGCCGGCGACATGTGGCCGGTGCGTGACGAGCGCATCCCCGCTAACGCGCCGATGTGCGCGGGATACGTGCCCGGCGTTCCCCGCCTCGGGGTGCCCGCGCTGCTGATG
This sequence comes from Mycobacterium sp. 1165196.3, assembly GCF_001673415.1. Taxonomy (NCBI): domain Bacteria; kingdom Bacillati; phylum Actinomycetota; class Actinomycetes; order Mycobacteriales; family Mycobacteriaceae; genus Mycobacterium; species Mycobacterium sp. 1165196.3. The sequence goes on from NZ_LZLU01000058.1 coordinate 36,819, forward strand.
AGCGATGCCGGGCTGGGCGTCACCAATCCCGGCTATCGCCCGGGTGACACGGCCACCGCGCTGCCCGCCGGACTGGCGCTGGCCGCGGCCTTCGACCCGCCGCTGGCCCGGGCCGCCGGCGACGTGATCGGCAGCGAAGCCCGCAGCCGCGGGTTCAACGTGCAACTGGCCGGCGCGATGAACCTGGCCCGCGACCCGCGCAACGGCCGCAACTTCGAATACCTTTCCGAGGACCCGCTGTTGACCGCCACCATCGCCGCCGAGTCGATCCGCGGCATCCAGCAACACGGCGTCATCTCGACGGTCAAGCATTACTCGCTGAACTGCAACGAAACCAATCGGCACTTCCTGAACGCCGTCATCGCCCCCGACGCACACCGCGAATCCGACCTGCTGGCTTTCGAATTGACGATCGAGCGCGCACAGCCCGGCGCCGTGATGACCGCCTACAACAAGGTCAACGGCGACTACGCCGCGGCCAACTCCGCCTTGATCAACGACGTGCTCAAGGGCGCCTGGGCGTACCGGGGTTGGGTCATGTCCGATTGGGGCGCCACGCCCAGCTGGGAGTGCGCCCTGGCCGGTCTGGACCAGGAGTGCGGGGCCCAGATCGACGCGCTGCTGTGGCAGGCCGAGTCCTTCGGTGCGCCGCTGCGCGACGCCTACGCCGACGGCAGGCTGCCCAGGCAACGCCTGTCGGACATGGTCCGCCGGATCCTGCGATCCATGTTCGCCGTCGGAGCCGAGCGCACCGATACGGCCCCGGCGCCCGATCTGGCCGCGCACAACGAGATTGCGCTGCGCATAGCGCGCCAGGGAACGGTGCTGCTGACCAACCGCGGGCTGTTGCCGGTGGCGGCCGAGTCGAACGCGCGCATCGCCGTCATCGGCGGGTTTGCGCACCTGGGTGTGCCGGCCGGCTACGGTTCGAGCACCGTCGTCCCGGCGGGCGGTTACGCGGGCGTGGTGCCCATCGGCGGCCCGGGCCAGGAGGCCGCGCTGCGCAACCTGTACCTGTTGCCGTCGAGCCCGCTGGAAGAATTGCGAAAGCGGCTGCCGCACGCGCAGATCGAGTTCGATCCCGGCATCAGCCGCGCCGAGGCGGTGCGCGCGGCGGCGGCGGCCGACATCGCCATCGTATTCGCCGTGCGCGCCGAGGGCGAAGGGTTCGACATCGCCGACCTCTCGCTGCCGTGGGGCCAGGACGAGCTGATCACGGCGGTGTCGGCCGCCAACCCCAACACCGTGGTGGTTCTGCAGACCGGCAATCCGGCTGACATGCCGTGGCGGGGCTCGGTGAATGCCATTGTGCAAGCATGGTTTCCGGGCCAGGCCGGCGCTCGTGCCATCGCGGAGATCCTGAGCGGCAAGGTGAATCCCTCGGGCCGGCTGCCGATCACCTTCCCGGCCGATCTGGCCCAGACGCCGCGCCCGCAGTTGCCCGGCGCGGGGGAACCGTGGGGGACGCCGACCACGATCGACTACTTCGAAGGGGCCGACGTCGGCTACCGCTGGTTTGCCCGGTGTGGCCACGACCCGATGTTCGCTTTCGGTCATGGCTTGTCCTACACCAGGTTTGACTACCGTGACCTGGTGATCGGTGGCGAACAGACCGTCAGCGCCAGTTTCAGCGTCGTCAACGTCGGCGACCGTGCCGGGGCGGATGTACCGCAGCTCTACCTGACGGCCGCGGCCGGAAAGCCGTGTCTACGGCTGCTGGGGTTTGAGCGCGTCGAGCTCGAGCCGGGTGCAACGCGGCGGGTGACCCTCGAGGCGGATCCGCGCCTGCTCGCCCGCTATGACGGCGGCGTCGGGCGCTGGCGGATCGACCCGGGCTCCTACGCGGTGGCGGTGGGCGCGTCGGCGATCGCGATGTGCCTGCACGCCACGGTCGAGCTGACCGGCCGTACGTTCGGGCGATGAGTGTCGCGGGCTGACGCCCGAACGCACGACCGGCCCGACGGATTACTTGACGGGGGTCAACGCGTCGCCGCACGTGCAGCGGTACGGCTCACCCGAACCCGAGCAGTGGCAGGGGACCTCGATGCGGACGCGACAGCCGCAGCCTTCGTGACCGCACGTCAACTCGGTCCCGGCCTCGTATGTTGCCATTTAACTCACCCTTTTCTCGTTGTGGTGACTTTTGCGGTGCGGGTCGACCGCACCCTCACTATATACCCCCCATGGGTATACGCAAGGAGTCGCGACCGGGGCGATACCGCCCCGCCGCTCGATGCCGTCGTCGGCGGCCGCGGCTAGCGTGGGCGCCATGACCGAGAAACCAACCCCCAAAGACGTCGACGCATTCTTGGACAGCACGGTGGTGGACGACGATCCGTCCTTGACCGCGGCCCTGGAGGCCAGCAGCGCCGCCGGCTTGCCGCCGATCGCGGTGTCGGTGCAGCAGGGAAAGTTCTTGAGCCTGCTCGCCGGTGCCGTCGGTGCCCGCAACATCCTCGAGCTCGGGACGCTGGGCGGTTTCAGCACCATCTGGCTGGCGCGCGGCGCCGGCCCGCAAGGGCGGGTGGTGACGCTCGAATACGAGCCCAAGCACGCCGAGGTGGCGCGCACCAACCTGGACCGGGCCGGTCTCGCCGACCGGGTGGAGGTGATCGTCGGAGCCGCACTGGACACGCTGCCGACGGTGACCGGCCCCTTCGACCTGATCTTCATCGACGCCGACAAAGAGAACTACCCCGCCTACCTCGATTGGGCGGTGCGGCTGGCCCGTCCTGGCGCGATCATCCTGGCAGACAACGTGATTCGGCAGGGCCAGATCCTCGACCCGGAGTCCAACGCTCAAGCGCAGGCGGTGCGCCAAACCCTGCAGGCGATGGGTGAGGATCCGCGGCTGGACACGGCCGTGCTCCAGACGGTGGGCGCCAAGCACTGGGACGGCTTCGCGTTCGCCGTGGTGCGGTAGGGCGTCAGCGGGGGTTCAGGTCGGCCACGGCCTGCCCGGCGGAGGTGAGTTCGTCTATCCGCAAGGCGGTTTCGCCGGCGTACAGGGCGGCGCTGTCCAGCCAGGAATCGGGCACGCCGGCCACCGGTGCCAGCGGCGTGAAAAACGGCAGCGCCGGTGACTGCAGCCGCATCAACGGCCCGGCGTCGAAGTAGCCCAGCGCCGACAGCGGGCGGCTGATCGCGTTCAGGGCGGCGGGCAGCGGCCTGGCCTGCCCGTCCTCGCCGCACCAGCGGCGGGTGGCAGCGTTGGGCACGACGCGGTGGCGCAACGGCCAGCTCAGGCCGAACAGGTTGGTTTCGATCGTCCTGTCAGCCTGCAAGATTCGTCGTTGGTACGCGCGGTTCGCGTTGGCCTCGTGCGTCAGCAGGAAGCGGGTGCCGGCTATGACGCCGCTGGCGCCGGCGGCCAGCGCGGCGCGCGTGTCGGCGGCGGTGGCGATGCCACCGGCCACGAACACCGGGCGCGTCCCCGCCGCGCGCAGGGCGGGCGGCACGAACTCCAGAGCCGGCATGGTCCCGACGAGATGGCCCCCAGCCTCGCGCCCCTGCGCGATCAAACCATCGGCGCCACAGGCGATCGCGGCCCGGGCCGCCGCTTCGGTGCCCACCATCACGAACACGAAGATCCTCGCCTCGCGCAGGTGCTCGACGAGCCCCCGCTTTTCGCCGAACGCCACCACGACCGCGTCCACCCGGGCGTCGACACAGACCGCGACGTGCCGGCGATGGACGAAGGGCACCAGCAGGTTCACGGCGACGGCGCGGCCCGGGGCCCGTTCTCGCACTTCATCTATCGAAGCCCGTAGCCGGCGTGGCGTGTCGATGCCCAGCGTGCCCAGTGCGCCCGCCGCGGCGACGGCGCCCGCCAGTGCCGCGCCCGCCAGCCCGCCACCCATGCCGGCCTGGCCGATCGGCACATCGAGGCGAAGCCGGTCCGCGATGTCCATGCCTCAAGACGCTACGCGGGTCGCCGAAATAGCCCCACCTCCCGGGCTTGCCGGGGCGTCAATTTTCGTTGCTGGTCCACGGCGCGCGGGCGTAATCTGGACGGCAGATGGATGGGTGCGGCAACGCTCAAAAGGCTTGTCGCATAACAGAAAGGTCACAAAATGAGTACAGTCCATTCATCAATCGATCACCACCCCGATTTGTTGGCTCTTCGCGCGCGCTACGAGCGCGTTGCCGAGTCGATGAGTGCGCATGTCACGTTCGGGCTGGTCCTGTTGACGGGCCTGTACGTGGCGGCGTCGCCGTGGATCATCGGATTCAACGGGACGGGATCGCTTGCCACGTCCGACCTTATCGTCGGGATTGCGGTGGCGTTCTTGGCCTACGGGTTCGCGACGACGCTGGATCGTGCACACGGCATGACCTGGACGCTACCGGTGTTGGGCGTGTGGGTCATCGTGTCGACGTGGATCCTGCCGGGCGTCACGCTGACCTCCGGCATGACGTGGTCGAATGTCGTTGCGGGGGCGCTGTTGACGTTCCTGGGGCTCAACGCGACCTACTTCGGCATGCGCACCCGCGCGGCGGGCACGCACGCGTAGTCTCGAACTCGGTTCAGCAGCAAGGCAATTCGCCGGTCCCGGGCCGGCGCGGTGCGGCCCGGGGCGGCGATCAGCCGCAGACCGCGCCGATCGCGGCCGAGCTGACCAGCTTCACGTACTTGGCCAGCACCCCGGTCTTGTAGCGCGGCTCCGGCGGGGTGAAATCCCTGCGGCGGGCCTCGAATTCGGCCGGATCGGTCAGGACGTCGAGGACATGGTTGGCCACGTCCAGGCGGATCCGGTCGCCGTCCCGCAAGAAGGCGATCGGCCCGGCGTCGACCGCCTCGGGCGCGATGTGGCCGACGCACAGGCCGGTGGTCCCCCCGGAGAACCGGCCGTCGGTCAGCAGCAGCACGTCTTTGCCCAGACCGGCGCCCTTGATGGCGCCGGTGATGGCCAGCATCTCGCGCATGCCGGGGCCGCCCTTGGGGCCTTCGTAGCGGATCACCACGGCGTCACCCTTGGTGATGGTGCCGTCCTCCAGCGCGTCCAGCGCGGCCCGTTCGCCGTCGAAAACCCTTGCGGTGCCCTCGAACACGTCGGAATCGAAACCGGCCGACTTGACCACCGCGCCCTCGGGCGCCAGCGATCCGCGCAGGATGGTGATGCCGCCGGTCGGGTGGATGGGATTGCTCAGCGCGCGCAGCACCTTGCCGTCCGGGTCGGGCGGGGCGATCTCGGCCAGGTTCTCGGCCACGGTCGCGCCGGTCACCGTCAGGCAGTCGCCGCGCAGCAGCCCGGCGTCCAGCAGCGCCTTCATCACCACCGGCACGCCGCCGATGTGGTCGACGTGCGACATCACGTGGCGGCCGAACGGCTTGACGTCGGCCAGGTGCGGCACCTTCGACCCGATCCGGCTGAAATCGTCCAGCGACAGTTCGACGTCGGCCTCGTGGGCGATGGCCAGCAGGTGCAGCACCGCGTTGGTCGAGCCGCCGAACGCCATCACCACCGCGATCGCGTTCTCGAACGCCTCCTTGGTCAGGATGTCGCGGGCGGTGATGCCGCGCCGCAGCAATTCGACGACGGCCGCACCGCTGCGCCGGGCGAACCCGTCGCGGCGGCGGTCGGTCGCCGGCGGCGCCGCGCTGCCCGGCAGGGACATCCCGAGCGCCTCGGCGGCGCTGGCCATCGTGTTGGCCGTGTACATGCCGCCGCACGCGCCCTCGCCGGGACAGATCGCCCGCTCGATGGCGTCGACGTCCTCACGCGGCATCAGGCCCCGGGCGCACGCACCCACCGCCTCGAACGCGTCGATGATGGTGACCTCGCGCTCGGTGCCGTCGGACAGCTTGGCGACGCCGGGCAGGATCGAGCCGGCGTAGAGGAACACCGAGGCCAGGTCCAGCCGTGCGGCGGCCATCAGCATCCCGGGCAGCGACTTGTCGCAACCGGCCAGCAGCACCGAGCCGTCCAGGCGCTCGGCCTGCATGACCGTCTCGACGCTGTCGGCGATCACCTCGCGCGACACCAGGGAGAAGTGCATGCCCTCGTGGCCCATCGAGATGCCGTCGGACACCGAGATGGTGCCGAACTCGAGGGGATACCCGCCGGCCGAGAACACGCCCTCCTTGACGGCCTTGGCGAGCCGGTCCAGGGAGAGATTGCACGGGGTGATCTCGTTCCACGACGACGCGACCCCGATCTGCGGTTTCGCGAAGTCCTCGTCTCCCATGCCTACGGCCCGCAGCATGCCCCGGGCGGCGGCCTTCTCCAGGCCGTCGGTGACGTCACGACTACGCGGCTTGATGTCGGCGGTGGTGGCCGGATCGGTAGGCATTGTTCAAGTATGCGCTGGCCAGTCGCGATGCCCATTTCCGGGGTGATACCCCGCTGGGGTATAAGCTGGAGTCCGGCGTGATGCCGCCGACGGGCGGCCGAGTGAGCAGGGGTGGCAGATGACCGACGAGCACGGGTACTCGCAGCAGAAGGACAACTACGCCAAACGGCTGCGGCGCATCGAGGGCCAGGTCCGTGGCATCGCCCGGATGATCGAGGAGGACAAGTACTGCATCGACGTCCTCACCCAGGTCAGCGCCGTCAACAGCGCCCTGCGGTCGGTCGCCCTGAATTTGCTGGACGAGCACCTGAACCACTGCGTCACCCGCGCCGTCGCCGAAGGCGGCGACGACGCCCAGGCCAAGCTCGACGAGGCCTCCGCCGCGATTGCGCGGCTGGTTCGTTCCTGATCGGTGACGCAGTTGAGACCTGCGTATCGGCCCTGATTCAGGGGGAGGCGTAGTTGCGGTCCGTACGGTAAGGCAGTGTGATCGCATTAGGCGCGACAACCCAGGAAGTGGGTAGTCCGGCCGATACAGACGCCATGACTGCCGAAATTAATGCTGCCGCGCGAACGTGGACCCCACGGATCGCGGCTCAGTTGGCTGTGCTGGCGGCCGCGGCGTTCACCTACGTCACCGCCGAGATCCTGCCGGTGGGCGCGCTGCCGGCCATCGCCCGCGACCTGCACGTCAGCCTGTTTGCGGTGGGCACGCTGCTGACCTGGTATGCCTTCGTGGCGGCGCTGACGACGTTTCCGCTGGTGCGCTGGACCGCGCATTGGCCCCGGCGTCGTGCGCTCATGCTCAGCCTGAGCTGCCTGACCGCCTCACAGGTCATCTCGGCGCTGGCGCCCAGTTTCGCGGTGCTGGCCGCCGGGCGGGTGCTCTGCGCGATCACCCACGGCCTGCTGTGGGCGGTCATCGCACCGATCGCCACCCGGCTGGTGCCGCCAAGCCACGCCGGGCGCGCCACCATGTCGATCTACGTCGGCACCAGCCTGGCGCTGGTGGTGGGCAGCCCGCTGACCGCGGCCCTGAGCCTGATGTGGGGCTGGCGCCTGGCCGTCGTGTGCGTCACCGTCGCGGCCGCCGCCGTTACGGTCGCCGCCCGCCTGATGCTGCCGGAGATGGTGCTCACCTCCGACCAGCTCGCCCACGTGGGTCCGCGGTCGCGACACCACCGCAACCCGCGGCTGATCCTGGTCAGCGTGCTGGCGATGATCGCCGTCACCGGCCATTTCGTCTCCTACACCTACATCGTCGAGGTCATCCGCAACGTGCTCGGGGTGCGCGGGCCGAACCTCGCCTTCGTGCTGGCCGCCTACGGGCTGGCCGGCCTGCTGTCGCTGCCGCTGGTGGCCCGGCCGCTGGACCACCGGCCCAAGAGCGCGATCATCCTGTGCATCACAGGGTTGACGGCGGCCTTCGTGGCGCTGACCGCCCTGGCGATCGGTGGCCGGACCGGCGTGGCCACCGCGCTGATCGGGACCGCCGCCATCGTGCTGTGGGGGGCGATGGCCACCGCGGTCTCGCCGATGATGCAATCCGCCGCGATGCGCAACGGGGCCGACGACCCCGACGGCGCGTCGGGGCTCTACGTCACCGCGTTCCAGGTCGGCATCATGGCCGGCTCGCTGGCCGGTGGCCTGCTCTTCGAACGCAGCGTCACGATGATGCTGACCGCGTCGGCGGCCCTGATGGCCGTCGCCCTGGCCGGCATCGTGGCCAACCGGCGGATGCTGGATGTTGCTCCGACAAGCTCACCCGATTCATAGCCGCCCAGCTCAACCACGCAATCAGCGCTGCTTGCGGGCCCGGTTCAGCCGCGGCTGACGGTAGCTGGCGCATGCCCTATGCCACACTGTGTCGAGAACACGAGTGGAGGTATGCGTATGTCGGGCAGGACGAGGGACAGGACCGGAAAGGGCCTCTTCGCCGCTCTGAACACCGCCGGCTTGGCGTCCGTCGTGGGCTTGGCGCTGGTGCTGAGTGCGGTTCCCGCACTGGCGGATCCGGACCCGGCCCCCGCTGACCCGGGCGCGGTCGCGGCTCCGCCAGCACCACCCGCGCCGCCCGACCCGTTCGCGCCGCCGATGGGCAGAACAACACGCCGTTCACCGGCACGGCGCCGTTCGGGCCGCCGTCGTTCGTCCCGAAGAGCGGCTCGACCGTGGGCGTGGGCCAGCCGATCATCATCAACTTCCCGGGCACGGTCGAGAACGCCGACGCGGCCATCGCGGCGGTGCACGTCTCCTCGGTCCCGCCGGTGCCGGGCAAGTTCTACTGGATGACCCCGACCCAGCTGCGCTGGCGGCCGATCAACTTCTGGCCCGCCCACACCGCCGTGACGGTCGACGCCGGCGGCACCGTGTCCACCTTTCAGACCGGTGACACGCTGATCGCCACCGCCGACGACGCCACCCACCAGCTGACTGTCACCCGCAACGGCACCGTCGAGAAGACCTTCCCGATGTCGATGGGCATGACGTCGGGCAATCACCAAACCCCCAACGGCACCTATTACGTCCAGGACAAGAAGGCGTCGGTGGTGATGGACTCCTCGACCTACGGCGTGCCGGTCAACTCGACCTACGGCTACAAGGTGACGGTGGAGGACGCGGTCCGCTTCGACAACGTCGGCGACTACGTGCACAGCGCGCCGTGGTCGGTGGACGACCAGGGCAAGCGCGACGTCAGCCACGGCTGCATCAACATCAGCCCGACCAACGCCAAGTGGTTCTTCGACAACTTCGGTCCCGGTGACCCGATCGTCGTGAAGAACTCCAGCGGCGGCAATTACAAGAAGAACGACGGCTCCGCCGACTGGATGAACTAACCCGCAGCGACAGCGCACAATCGCCCATTCCCGAGCGGGAATGGGCGATTTGCGGTTAGGCGGGTTGTTGTTGCCTGGGGGTTCCGCTCGCGCGCGCGTTATGTATAGCATCATACATACCCCGATGGCTGAGGAGCTGCGATGCGTAGTCCACGCGAGCGGATGGTCGTGTCCGCCGCGCTGCTGATCCGCGAGCGGGGCGCGCGCGCCACCGCCATCTCCGACGTGCTCGAACACAGCGGCGCGCCGCGGGGGTCGGCCTACCACTACTTCCCCGGCGGGCGCACCCAGTTGCTCTGCGAGGCCGTCGACTTCGCCGGCGAGTACGTCGCCGCCGTGATCGCCGGCGCGGCCGACGGACTGCAGTTGATCGACACGTTGATCGACCAGTACCGCCGGCAGCTGCTCGATACCGACTTCCGCGCCGGCTGCCCGATCGTGGCGGTCTCCGTCGAGGCGGGCGAACAGCAGGACGCCGAGCGCATCGCCCCGGTGGTCGAACGCGCCGCCGCGGCCTTCGACCGGTGGAACGACCTGATCGCCGCGCGGTTGATCGCCGACGGTGTTCCGCGGGAGCGGGCGAGCGAGCTGGCCGTCCTGGCCACCACCGCGCTCGAGGGTGCGATCGTGCTGGCCCGGGTGCGACGCGACCTGATGCCCCTCGACGTCGTCCATCGCCAGCTGCGCGAGCTGCTGCTGGCCACCTCGTCCTATCAGGCAGCCGGAAAGGACACCCGCAATGACCGGTGAATGGCAACCCAGCGCATGCATTCTGTGCGAATGCAACTGTGGCATCGTGGTTCAAGTCGAGGATCGCCGGCTGGCCCGCATCCGCGGTGACAAAGCCCATCCCGCCTCGCAGGGCTACACCTGCAACAAGGCGTTGCGCCTGGACCACTATCAGAACAGCCGCGCCCGGCTGACCTCGCCGCTGCGCCGCCGCGCCGACGGCAGCTACGAGGAGATCGACTGGGACACCGCGATCGTGGAGATCGCCGAGGGCTTCAAACACATCCGCGACGCCTACGGCGGGGACAAGATCTTCTACTACGGCGGCGGCGGGCAGGGCAACCACCTGGGCGGGGCGTACAGCGGCGCCTTCCTCAAGGCGCTGGGTTCGCGTTACCGGTCAAATGCCTTGGCGCAGGAGAAAACCGGCGAGGCCTGGGTCGACGGCCAGCTGTACGGCGGCCACACCCGGGGCGAGTTCGAGCACGCCGAGGTGGCGGTGTTCGTCGGAAAGAACCCGTGGATGTCGCAGAGCTTCCCGCGGGCCCGGGTGGTGCTCAACGAGATCGCGAAGGATCCGAACCGCTCGATGATCGTCATCGATCCCGTCGTCACCGACACCGCCAAGATGTCCGACTTCCACCTGCGGGTGCGGCCGGGCACCGACGCGTGGTGCCTGGCCGCGCTGGCCGCCATCCTCGTACAGGAAAACCTTTGCGACGAAGCGTTTCTCGCCGAGCATGTGCGCGGTGCCGACACCGTGCGTGACGCGCTGCGCCAGATTCCGGTGGCCGGCTACGCGCAGCACTGCGGGGTGGACGAGGAACTGCTGCGCGCGGCGGCGCGGCGCATCGGCACCGCGGCCAGCGTCTCGGTGTTCGAGGACCTCGGGGTGCAGCAGGCACCCAACAGCACGCTGTGCTCCTATCTGAACAAGCTGCTCTGGATCTTCACCGGCAATTTCGCGAAACAGGGCGGCCAGCACCTACATTCGTCGTTCGCGCCGCTGTTCGGCCAGTTCTCCGGCCGCACCCCGGTGACCGGCGCCCCGATCATCTCCGGGCTGGTGCCCAGCAACGTGGTGCCCGAGGAAATCCTGACCGATCACCCGGATCGCTTCCGGGCCATGATCGTCGAAAGCAGCAATCCGGCTCACTCACTGGCGAATTCGGCCGCCTGCCGCGAGGCGTTCGGATCTCTGGAGCTGATGGTGGTCATCGACGTCGCGATGACCGAGACGGCCAGGCTCGCCCACTATGTGCTTCCCGCCGCCTCCCAGTTCGAGAAGCCGGAGGCCACCTTCTTCAACCTGGAATTCCCGCACAACACCTTCCAGCTGCGCCGCCCACTGCTGCCACCCTTGCCGGGCACCCTGCCCGAACCCGAGATCTGGGCGCGGCTGGTGCGGGCGCTCGGGGTGGTGGACGACGCGGACCTGCGGCCCCTGCGCGAGGCCGCCCAGCGGGGACGGCAGGCCTACACCGAGGCGTTCCTCTCCGCCGTCGCCACCAATCCGACTGTGGCGCAGCTGCTTCCGTATGTTCTCTACGAGACGCTGGGGCCCACCCTGCCCGACGGACTGCGCGGCGCCGCCGCCCTGTGGGGCCTCGCCCAGAAAACCGCGATGAGCTATCCCGACGCCGTGCGGCGCGCCGGTCACGCCGACGGCAACGCGCTGTTCGACGCGATCATGGACAACCCGTCGGGGGTGACGTTCACCGTGCACAATTACGAGGACGACTTCGCGTTGATCAGCCACGCCGACCGCAAGATCGCCCTGGAAATCCCCGCGATGCTCGACGAATTGGGGGCGCTGACCCGCACCCCGCCCCGGCTTACCACGCCGGATTTCCCGATCGTGCTGTCGGTGGGGGAGCGGCGCGCCTATACCGCCAACGACATCTTCCGCGACCCGTCCTGGCGCAAGCGCGACGCCGACGGCGCACTGCGGGTCAGCGTCGAGGACGCCCAGGCCCTGGGGCTCGTCGACGGCTGCCGGGCCCGCATCAGCACCGCGACCGGCAGCGCCGAGGCCACCGTCGAGATCACCGAGACCATGCTCCCCGGACATGCCGCCCTGCCCAACGGATTCGGGCTCGACTACATCGGCGACCTGGGTGGCTTGTCGATCGCGCTGCTGGCCTACCAGTTGTCACTGAACGGCCAGCCGGCTCCGGTCATCGACGGCCTGACCGGCGTGCAGCGGGTGTTCTACGGGTGGGCCCAGGTATGGCGCACCAAATCCCGTGAGGCCGAGGCGATCCGGCGCCTGGCGGTGGATCCGCACTCGCCGCCGGAGTTCCGCTGCAACGGCGTGCTGCGCAACATGGACGCCTTCTACGACGCCTTCGACGGCGCCGATGCCGGCGCGCTGTTCCTGGAACCGGACAACCGGGTCAAGATCTGGAACTGACGCTCACCTGCGCGGGCTCGATCCGGGCGGGGACGTGCTTGTGCCACGGCGTGCCGGCGTAGGGATCGCGCCATTCGGTGGAGGTGAGCGCGTTCGGGGCGACACCCGCGGTGACGGTGCGCCCGTCGTCGCCGATGTAGTCGAGCCCGAATCCGTTGGGCAGGGCGGCATGTCCGGGGAGCATGGTCTCGGTGATCTCGATGG
>NZ_LZLU01000059.1:0-10587 GCF_001673415.1 Mycobacterium sp. 1165196.3
TGCGCAGCTGTCGGGGCTCGCAACAGCTCCATGGCACGGTGTTTGATGTCTTGCAGGCGGTCGTCGTTCAGTAGATCGATCCGCTGGCGGGGGCGGGCCAGCTCGATGGCGAACTCCTCGCGCACCCGGGCGGGACGCCCCGTCATCACCAGCAGCCGGTCCGCAAGCAGCAGCGCCTCGTCGAGATCCGTGGTGATGAACAGGACCGTCCGGCCTTGCTCGGCAAGGAGTTCGGCCGTGTACTCCTGCATCAGCTCGCGGGTCATCGCGTCGAGTCCCCGGAACGGCTCGTCGAGGATCAGCACCGCGGGCTCGTTGATCAGCGCGCGAGCCAACTCGGCGCGGCGCCGCATGCCGCCGGAAAGCTCTACGGGATAACGGTTGGCGAATTCGGCGAGTCCAACCCGAGCCAGGACGGCATCCGCGCGCTGCCGCGCCGCCACCCTGTCCGCGCCGCGCGCACGCGGTCCGAACATGACGTTTTCGGCGGTCGTCAGCCACGGCATCAGCGCGTTCTCTTGAAACAGCAGCAGGCGGTCGGCTGAGGGTCCGCGGGCCTCTTTGCCGTCGACGGCGATCAGGCCGCTGCTGGGCCGGTGATAACCGGCCAGCAGGTATCCGATGGTCGTCTTGCCACCGCCCGACGGTCCGATCATCGCGACGAGTTCGCCGGGTTCGATGCGCAGCGAGCAGTCGTCGACGACGTGGACGTCCTCCCGTCCCTTACGGACGTGGAAGGACACGCGATCGAAAAGGACCGCGCCGGTCCGGTTTCCGGTCATGCCGCCACGCGCTGCCATGGCATGAGGCGGTTTCCCAGCGCGCGCACGAGGCCGCTCGACAGGTAGCCCGCGATGCCCAGGCTGATCATCGCCACGACGACCCGCGGTAAGTTGTTGCCCTCGTAGGCGTTCCACACCAGAAAGCCCAGCCCGCCGTCACCGGACTGCTGGCCGCCGCCGGAAATGAGCTCGGCGGCCACCACCACCTCCCACGTGATGCCCATGCCGACGGCCGCCCCGGTGACCAATGACGGCAGCAGCGCGGGCAGCAGCACCCGTCGAAAGACGTATGGGCGGCTTGCGCCCATCGACCGCGCGGCCAGCACGTGCCTGCGATCGATCTGTTCGGCACCGCCGACCGTGTTGAGCACGATCGGAAAGAGTGCACCCAGGAATGTCACGAAGGTGATGGACAGCTCCTGAGTCGGCCAGAAGATGATCGCGATCGGCACCCACGCCAATGGCGGTACCGGCCGCAGCGATTCGAATACCGGGAACACCACGCGTTTGAACCAGGGACGGGTCGCCATCAGCAGGCCTAGCGTGCCGCCCACCAGCAGCGCCACGGCGAAGCCGGCCAGCACTCGCTGAAACGACAGCGACCAGCTGTTCCAATAGCCCGGCCTGGCAAGGAGTTTCAGGAAGTCGACGATCACCGCGGAGGGCGCCGGTAGCTGCCCCACCACGGGCACGCTGACACCGGTCCAGTTGCCGAGCCGGGTGGCCAGCTCCCAGCCGGCGGCGAAGACGACGATGCCGATCGCGCCGCGCCTCAGCGCCGACGCGTCCGCGTGGTCGGCGCGCCGTAACAGCGTCGTCACTGCGCCATCTCCCGCTCGCCCGCGTCGAAGGCACGCTTGGCTTCGTCGCGAACCGCCTCGGAGACCTCGGCGACGAGTTCACGAAAGTAGGGTGCGGTGATCAGGTCGCGGTCGCGCGGGCGGTCGAGGTCGACCTCGATCGTGGTCTTGGCCCGGCCGGGCCGGGTCGTCATCACGGTGACACGACTGCCCAGGTAGACGGCTTCCTCGATGTCGTGGGTGATGAAAAGCACTGTGACGGCGGACTTGTCGTAGATCTGCAGCAGCGCATCGTGCATCGCGGAGCGCGAGATCGCGTCCATCCCCCGAAACGGCTCATCGAGCAGCAGCACGGTCGGCTCCATGACCAGCGCGCGCAGAATCTCGACGCGGCGTTGCACGCCGCTGGACAGTTCGCCCGGGTAACTGCGCGCCACCTCGCCCAGGCCGACGTCGTGCAGGCGCTCGACGGCGATCTCGGCCGCGTCCCGGCGGCTCAGTCGCCGCTGGGCCACCAGGCCGTAGCTCACGTTCTCGGCGACCGTGAACCACGGGAACAAGGTGCTGTCCTGGAAGACCACTACCCGGTCCGGGCCGATCGTCGCGGTGGGACGACCTGGGCCGCAGAGCAATTCGCCGTCCAGTTGGATTCGGCCCGAGGTGATGTCGGTGAATCCGGCGACGGCTCCCAGCAGCGTGCTCTTTCCGCATCCCGACGGTCCGACGATGACGTGCAGTTCGCCCGCGGCGATGTCGAGGCTGAAATCCTCCACCGCCACCACCGGGGTGCCCGTCGTCCGGTACGCCTTGCCGACACCGCTCAGGACGAGGTTTCCCCCGCTCATGACCCGATGCTCCGGGCCCGGTAGGCCATCAGCCGGTCACCGAGCAGTCGGATCAAAGCGCTGCTGGCGAAACCGATTACACCGATGGTGACCATCGCGATCACGATCGTCGGGTAGCGGGTGGTCGTGTACGAGGCGTTGATCAGATAACCGAGCCCGAACTGGCCGGCGATCATCTCGCCCGCGACCAACGAGAACCATGCGACGCCCATGCCGATCTGCAGGCCGGTGAAGATGTAGGGCAGCGATCCCGGAATCACTACGGTGCGCAGCACCTCGCGCGGGCCGGCACCCAGACACTGCGCCGCCCGAATCAGGTTCTGGTCGATCGACTGGACCCCGAGCAACGTGTTCAGCGTGACCGCGTAGAACGCTGCCAGGTACGTCAGGAAGATGACCGAGCCCTCCCTGCTGTGAAACATCAGCATTGCCAAGGGAACCCACGCGAGGATGGGGATGGGTCGGATCAACTCGAAGATGGGAAAGGTGTACTGACGAAATCGCGATGACCACCCCAGCAGCAGGCCGAGCGGGATTCCGGTGACCAGCGCCGCCGCGAAGGCGAGGGCGACGCGCCGAACGCTCGCCCAGATGTGCTCGTAATACGACGCCGTGAAAATGGATGTGCCGTAGGCCGGGTTCGGGCTGAGCCACTCCCGGATCACCTCGGTCGGACCGGGAAGGCCGCGAAATCGCGGCAGCGCCAGCACGTCGACGCTCAGATACCAGCCGCCGAGGAACAGGGCGAAGCCGAGCAATGCCAACGGCAATGTGGGCGACAGGATCCGGCGGCGGCCGGGCCGCGGCGCGGCCACGGTGCCGTGCGGGACCGTCAGGGGAATCGGCTCGGTAGAAAGGGCGCTCACGAGCTACCTTTCTAGGAGGACGGCGGCCCCGCGGCGCGAGTCGTCAGCGAGCGACTCGGTCAGGCCGCAGGGGCATGCTGGGATAAATCGGTGTCATCATTTCCGCACCGATGCCCCGGTGCAAGAATATGGATCGCCTTGACCCGAAGTGCGTCGGCGCGGCGACGGTGCCCGATGCCCCCGGAACGCAGACAGCCGGCTCCCGAGCGAGCGGGAGCCGGCCGTGTGCCGTGGTCAGCTGGCGTCAGCCGTGCGGCGCCTCGGAGATCTTGGTGTCCGGCTTGCCGAGCGTCTGGCAGTAGGTCGTCACCGACAGGCGCGTGGCGGAAATCTCCACATTGGTCGGGTCGTTACCGCTCTTGTCTTTGAGCATCTTGCTCACTTCGTCGTTCTGCTTCTTCTCGTCCTGCGTGGTGAAGTCCTTGCACTTGGTGTCCCCGCCGGTGTTGATGACCTGTGAGGCCGAACACGCGCTGGACAGCAGGACGGAGATCGCGATCGCAGCTGCCGCAATATACTTCATCATTTGCCTTCCTGGGTGCGAGTAGTGGTATCAGTACACCAAATCGCCTGATTTCAAACCCCGAATGGCGGCCCGGACCGATGACCGCCGTGTTTGCAGGGACGGCGTGGCAGCGGCCACATCGCGGCGCCGCCGCGTCCGGTTGCGCGCAGTGGGAATAACCGCCCGGGTGACCTCGCGTTCTACCATCGGCGGTCGGCCGCGTATGCGCATCAGGTCTGAAAGGGGAGGAAGCTCAGTGACCTCGTCGAATGTGCGCAGCGGCCGCGGCGGCGTCACCGGAGCCGGGCGCGAGGCGGCGGGTACGGGGGCGCTGTTCGTCAGCGTGCTGGCGCTGCTGCTGGCAACGGGATGGGTCGCCAACCACTTCGTCGGGCTGATGCCGGTGATCAGCGACCGGGCCCACCTCAGCACGACCACCCTCGACGGGATCTTCGGCATCTACGCGCTGGGATTGCTTCCCGGGTTGCTCGTGGGCGGGCGCGCGTCGGACACGCTCGGGCGCCGGCCGGTGGCGCTGACCGGATCGGTGGCCGCGCTGACGGGAACGGCGGTCATGCTGCTGTCCCAGCACGCGGGCGCGCTGCTGCTGGGTCGCCTGATCGTCGGGATCGGTGTGGGCCTCGCGATCAGTTCGTGCACCGCGTGGGCCTCGGATCTGCGCGGCCCCGCCGGCGCCGCGACCGCCGGGGCGGTACTCACGGCGGGTTTCGCCGTCGGACCGTTCGTCGGTGGGTTCATCGCGTGGGCCGGACGATCCGGCATCCGGGTGTCGTTCGCCGTCGCCGCGGCCATCGTGGTGCTGGCAACGTGCGCCGTCATCGGTGCGGCCCGCCGCGCCGAGGTGGCGCGCCCGGCCGCCGGGTACGACTCGGGGCGGGTAGCCCCGGCCGCCCCGGCCGCGCGGGGAGTCAGCCGGGCCCTGAGTTGGGCCATACCGCTGGCGCCATGGGTGTACGCCTCGGCGACACTGGGATTCGTCACCATCCCCACCCGGCTGCACACCGCGCTCGCGGCTCCCCTGGCGGCCGGCACGGCCACCCTGATCGTCAACGGTGTCAGCGGCGTCGTACAGGTTCTGGCCCGCGCGCTTCGGTGGGGTCCGCAGTCTGGCACCGTCGGTGCGGTGCTGGCGGCGCTCGGCTACGCGGTAGCCGCACTGGCGCCCCCGGCGCTGACCCCGACGTTGGGTCTCCCGCTGTTTGTGGTTCTCGGCTGCGCCTCGGGCCTGTGCCTGCGTGAAGGCCTGATCGACCTCGAGGCCGCCGCGCCGCCACGCCTGCGCGGGGCTCTGACCGGAGTGTTCTACGTCGTCACGTACGTCGGCTTTGCCCTGCCGCTGATCCTGGCCACCGTCGGCTCGGCGGTTTCGGTGGTGATCCTGTCCGTGATGGCCGTGCTGGCCACCGTAACGGCGGTCGCCCGGGCGGTGCGGTTACGCCGAGACAGCCACCGCCAGGACTGATTCCTCGCGGCCCGCGCCGGCGATCAAACCAGTTGGCGCAGCGTCTCGATCAGCTTGATCCGCTCCGCCGTGGTCGACGCGATGGGCGCCACGTTGAGGGTGGTGACCCCCGCCTCACGGAACGCCGCCAGCCGCTCCTTGACGAATTCGCGGGTGCCGATCAGGTTGACGTCGCGCACCAGATCGTCGGGCACCACCTTGGCGGCGCCGTCCTTGTCGCCGGCCAGGTAAAGCTCCTGGATCCGGTCGGCCTGCGCGCCGTAGCCGTATTTGGTGGCCAGGGCGTGATAGAAGTTCTTGCCCTTGGCTCCCATCCCGCCGATGTAGAGGGCCAGGTGCGGTTTGACGAATTCCCTTAGCGGCTCGACGTTTTCGCCGATGGCCAGGACGGGACCGGCGTAGATGTCGAGGTCACCAAGCTCGGGGTCGCGCTTGGCCCGGCCGGCGGCCAGGGAGTCCCCCCACACGTCCTGCGCCTTTTCGGGCAGATAGAAGATCGGTTGCCAGCCCTCGGCGATCTCGGCGGCCAGTTCGACGTTCTTGGGTCCCAGCGCGGCCACCAGTATCGGAATACGCTCCCGGACAGGGGAATTGATCAGCTTGAGCGGTTTGCCGAGGCCGGTGCCCTGGTCGGCGGGCAGCGGGATCGTGTAGTGCTTGCCCTGGTGTTGCACGGTCTCGCGTCGCCACACCTGCCGGCAGATCTCGATGACTTCGCGAGTCCGGCCGATCGGGGCGTCGTAGGGAACACCGTGAAATCCCTCGATGACCTGCGGACCGGAAGCGCCCAGGCCCAGGGTGAAACGCCCGTCGGAGACGTAGTCCAGGCCGGCGGCGGTCATCGCGGTGAGGGTCGGGGTTCGGGTGTAGAGCTGCAGGATGCCCGAGGCCAGCCCGACCCGTTCGGTGCTGGCGGCCAGGTAACCCAGCGCGCTCACCGCATCGAACGAATATGCCTCGGGCACAAAGACAATGTCCAGCCCGGCGCGTTCCAGGTCGGCCACCTCGGCGGCGACGTCCTTGAATCCGCCCGCATAGTTGATGCTCAGTCCAATCCGCATGGTCATACTTCTACGCGGTGCCGGATTGATTGGCCAATTCCAGCGCCTCCTGCTGGATGCGACCGAATTGGGCGCCCATCGCCTCGGACAAGGCCGTCGCGCCCGACAGCGGGCGCACCATCACCATGAAGTCGTCGATGCGTCCGTCGTCGTCGAAGTGCAGGAAGTCGCATCCGGTGATCTTCACCCCGGGAGCCCCGGCTATGCCGGTCTCGAACACGAAAGCGTGGTCGCGCCCGCCGGGGTCGTGAATCTCGCGGACGTAGCGGAAGTCCTCGAAGATCCGCAACACCCCGCGCAGGATGGCGGCGGTGATCGGCTTGCCGACGTAGGGCTTGAACGCCACCGGGCTCGTGAAGACCACGGTGTCGGCGAGCATCGCCCGGATGGCCTCCTCGTCGCGCTCTTCGACGGCTTTGCGGAACGGGTGCATGAGCGACCTCGCATAGTCAACTAGTTGAGTACGTGCGGGATCGACGCTAGGGCGCCCGCCGCGCGATGTCCAGAGTGCGATTAGTCACTTTGTTGAGTAATCGTGTCGTTGTAGCATCGACCGATGTCGCTGCGTGACGCGGTGTTGGCCGCCCTTCTCGAGGGCGAATCGTCCGGATACGACCTGGCCAAAGACTTCGATGCTTCCGTCGCAAACTTCTGGCCGGCGACCCCGCAGCAGCTGTATCGCGAACTCGACCGGCTCGCTGAGCAAGGGCTCATCCAGGCCCGGCTCGTGCAGCAAGAACGCCGGCCCAACAAGCGCATGTTCTCCCTGACCGAAGCCGGCCGGGACGCGATCCGCCAGTTCACGACCAAGGCGCCGAAACCTTCGGTGATCCGTGACGAGCTACTGGTCAAGGTTCAAGCCGCCGACGCCGGCGACATCGAGGCCGTCCGCGAGTTCATCCGCGACCGGCTGCACTGGGCGAGCGCCAAAGTGCAACGTTACGAACGTTTGCGGGCGCGCATGCTGGACGGCCACAGCGACGAGGAATACCTGGCCCGAACCGAACGAATTGGCCCCTATTTGACGCTGAGCCGGGGAATCTCGTTCGAACAGGAGAACATTCGGTGGGCCGAACGCGCGCTGAGCATTCTCGACCGCCGCGTGCCGGCCACTCGCCGGTGATGCGGCTCAGCGTTCGCGGACCGCGGTGAAGAACTTGGTGCGCAGCAACCGATCGAACACTACCGGCAGATCCTGGAAGGGCCGTCCGTATTCGGTGGCGGCCTTGTCGACCAGGTCCACGCCGGTGACCCGCCAATGATGTTGGGCAAGAAACGCTTTGGTGTCGGTGCGCGGATCGTCGTACCACAGCTCGGCGACCGGCGGGTGGTCGGTGTCCTGGCTGATGGTGGGTACGTTGTCGGCGAATTCCTGCACTTCGCCGGGGGCCGGCCCGAGCTCGGCGGCTAGGTGGCTACCGGCGGCCGACAACTCGTGCAGCTTGTCGAAGAGCGCGTCCTGCGCGGCCCCGGGCAGATAGGGCAGCAACCCCTCGAGCGCCCACGCCGTCGGTTGGCCGGGGTCGAAGCCGGCCGCAATCAGCTCACCCGCCCAATCGTCACGCAGATCGGTGGCGACGGTGACGCGCCGCGTCGACGGGACGGCCCCCCGCTGGTCGAGGACCCGCTGTTTGAATTCGAGCACCCGCGGCTGATCGACTTCGTACACCGTATGGCCGGCGGGCCACTGCAGCCGGTAGGCGCGAGAATCCAACCCGGCGGCCAGTATGACGGCCTGGCGGGTGCCGGACCGACTGGCCTCGGCGAAAAACTCGTCGAAGAATCGCGTGCGCACCCCCACCCACTGTGCATTGAAGGCCGCCGCGCTGGTCATGTCCGTCTTGTCCACTGCCGCAATAAGGTTCGGCTCACCGGCGGCGGCCACGAAGCCGGCGGCGAAGTCGTCGTTCGCCAACGGCGGCCGCAGCCCGGCGTCGAGGGCACGCGCCGCGCACACGGCCAACGCGGTGAAGCCGACACTCGTCACGATGTCCCAGGTATCGCCGGCACTTCGGGCCACAACAGCCTCCCATCAAGTCATCAACCAGGCGCGGCACGATTCGTTCGCACAACTAACGATATCGTACGCCGACCGGTTGAGTGCCCGATCGGTCCTACGACGAGGCGCCCGCCGCTGCCCCGAGCAGTTCGCTCAACTGCGAGACGGAGTAGCACCCCGGACCCGCGCCATCGCGCACCGCCATGCGCACCGCGCGGGCTACGGCGGCATTCAGCGGGGCC
Source organism: Mycobacterium sp. 1165196.3 (assembly GCF_001673415.1). NCBI lineage: Bacteria > Bacillati > Actinomycetota > Actinomycetes > Mycobacteriales > Mycobacteriaceae > Mycobacterium > Mycobacterium sp. 1165196.3. Next base: position 8,584 of record NZ_LZLU01000059.1, read on the forward strand.
CTGGTGCCGTGCCGGTGCGCGATCCGGGCGATCTCGCCGTTGAAGAAATCCGTCTCGACGTTGCCGGTGTTACGGCTGAACGACTGCCAGGTCGAGTTGCTCGGCCCACCGTCCCATCCGGGGACGGGGCGGATGACCGGACCGTCCGCTCGTACCGCCCGCGACGTTTCGAACGGCACGAATTCGATTCCCGCAGAGCGCAAGACATTTTCACCCTCGGCCCGCAGCGCGTCGAGTATCTCGCCGGCGTCGGTCGCGCCGGCGGTCAGCGCCCCCACCCCGTTTCCGAGGTTGCTCAGCAACTTGTTGTACTTCCACGGGGCGACGTCGGGTGTGATTCGGGTGCGGATGCCCGCCTCGCTCCAGGCCTCGGCGAGGCTCGTCAGCAGGTCGGCATCGGCCGCCTCGCCCGCTCCCGCGGGCCACCGTGCGATGTGAAACTGGCCGGCCACCGGCCACGACCGCACGATCACCTCCCCGGGTTCGACGTGCACGGCAGGCAACCACACGCAGACGCCGAACACGCGAGCAAAGTAGCGCAGCGCCTTCTCCTCGGCGGCAACACCGTTGAGCGCGGTCATCGCCGGCAGCAATTCGCCTGCGGTGCCCCGCGTTCCGCGCACCGGGCGGTCGACCCACTCCTGCAAGGCCGCGTCGAGTTGCTGGGTTTTCGTCGTGAAGACCAGCACGTCGCGCTCGGTCAGTTGCACCTGGTCGGGCCGCGACGCGACGGTGACCGGTGTGCGCCACGCGCCGTCCGGCGTCCGCAGCGTCAAGCCATCGGCCGCCAGCACCTCGGCATGCCGGCCGCGGGCAACCAAGACGGTGGAAGTTTCTGCCCTCGCCAGCAATCCGCCCAGCGTGCCGCCGATGGCTCCGGCACCGATGATCACGTATCGGCGATCGTCCCGCTCCGCCATCGCCCCGCCCCCTCCTGAAGTCGCCATCCTCCACGGCGAGATTACGTGCCGGTGCCCGGCTGCGCCGCCGGCCGCGGCGCTAGCCTGAGGAATGACCGAATACCGCTCGCCCTCGACCGGCCGGGCCGTACGCGCCGTTTTCTTCGATACCTTCGGAACAGTCGTCGATTGGCGATCCGGAATCGCCGCCACGGTACGACAATTCGCCCGACGCCACGACGTCAGCCTCGACCCGGACGCGTTCGCAATCGACTGGCGGAGCCGATACCTGCCCTCGATGGCCGAAATCCGTTCGGGCCGACGGGAATTCGTGTCACTGGATATCCTGCATCGAGAGAACCTCCTCGCATCGCTCGAGCAGTTCGGCGTCGCTGTCGGCGCGCTGCCCGGCGACGAGGTCGACGCACTCGCCCGCTCGTGGCGCTGGCTGCCGCCGTGGCCGGACAGCGTCGGCGGTATCGCGGCCATGAAGCGACACGTGATCGTCGGGCCGCTGTCCAACGGAAACACCGGGCTGCTGGTCGAGATGGCCAAGTACGCCGGCCTGCCGTGGGACATGGTGCTGGGTTCCGATGTCGAAAAGGCCTACAAGCCCGACCCGCGCGCCTACCACACTCCCGCACGTTTCCTTGGCCTGGAACCGGGTGAGGTGATGCTCATCGCGGCGCACCCCTCCGACTTAGACGCCGCCCAAAACGCCGGCCTGGCGACCGGTTACGTCGCGCGGCCCGACGAATACGGCCCGGGGCGGGAATCACCGGTCGAGTCCACCGGCGCGTGGGCGTCGCCACCCCGAGGTAAACGCCGTCGCCGAGCCTCCCATTCCCTATCGCAGCGGCGGCCCGCTACGCCGCCCCGCGCCTGCGTCCGCTACGGCCTCGGGTGTGATGCGGTAGCGGCCGCATCGGCGCAGTCGGATCGAAACCATGCGGCGGCGCCGCATTATCGTGGATCCGGCGCACCGAACAGCGAGCCGGCCAATTCGCCCAGCGACGTGCCCGAGACGTCCCACGCGCCGGTGGACTCGACCGGTGATTCCCGCCCCGGGCCGTATTCGTCGGGCCGCGCGACGTAACCGGTCGCC
>NZ_LZLU01000060.1:0-942 GCF_001673415.1 Mycobacterium sp. 1165196.3
CAGCTCATCGGCGACGTGATCAACAACCTCAACACGGTGCTGACGACCGTCGATCAACGCAGCGCGCAGTTCTCGGCCAGCGTCGACCAGTTGCAGCAGCTGATCACCGGGCTGGCCCAGCACAAGGACGACATCGCGGGCGCCATCCCGCCGCTGGCCTCCACGACGACGGATTTGACGGACCTGCTGAAGAATTCGCGCCGGCCGCTGCAGGGCATCCTGGAGAACACCCGGCCGCTGGCCACCGAGATAGACAACCGCAAGGCCGAGGTGAACAACGACGTCGAACAGCTCGGCGAGGACTACCTGCGGCTGTCCGCCTTGGGCGCCTACGGGTCGTTCTTCAACATCTACTTCTGTTCCGTGACGATCAAGATCAACGGCCCGGCCGGCAGCGACATCCTGCTGCCGCTCGGTGGCCAGGTGGATCCCAGCAAGGGGAGGTGTGCTTTTGCCAAGTAACGCAAGGCATGAGCGCGATCCACTGCGCACCGGCATTTTCGGTGTGGTGCTGGTGGTTTGCGTGGTGCTCATCGCGTTCGGCTACTCCGGATTGCCGTTTTGGCCGCAGGGCAAGATCTATGACGCCTACTTCACCGACGCGGGCGGCATCAATCCCGGCAACGCCGTTTATGTTTCGGGTTTCAAGGTCGGCAAGGTGACCTCGGTGGGTCTGGCCGGCGACAGCGCCAAGATCACTTTCAGCGTCGACCGCCACGTCGCCGTCGGCGACCAGTCGCTGGCCGCGATCCGCACCGACACCATCCTCGGCGAGCGCTCCATCTCGGTGACCCCGGCCGGTGGCGGCAAGGCGACCACCATCCCGCTCAGCCGCACGACGACGCCGTACACGCTCGCCGGTGCGCTCGAGGACTTGGGGCAGAACGCCAACAATCTGGACAAGCCGCAGTTCGAGAAGGCGCTGAACGTGCTGACCGACAC
>NZ_LZLU01000061.1:0-522 GCF_001673415.1 Mycobacterium sp. 1165196.3
CTGCCCGACGGCGCTTTGATGCGACGCGCGGCCTACGGGCTGGCCACCGAGATCATCGGCGAGTTAGCGGCGCGCACCGGCGGGGTAACCGGGCGACGTGTGTGCGCGGTCATCGGCTCCGGAGACAACGGCGGAGACGCGTTGTGGGCGGCCACCTTCCTGCGCCGTCGCGGCGCGGCCGCCGACGCGATCCTGCTCAACCCGGAGCGCACCCACCGCAAAGGCCTGGCGGCGTTCCGAAAGGCCGGCGGTCGCGTCGTCGAAAGCGTCTCGCCGACAACCGATCTCGTCATCGACGGCGTGGTGGGCATCTCCGGCTCCGGAGCGCTGCGGCCCGCCGCGGCCGAGGTGTTCGCCGCCGTCAACGATGCCCGAATCCCGGTGATCGCCGTCGACATCCCCAGCGGCATCGACGCGGCGACCGGCGCAATCACCGGCCCCGCCGGTGCGCGCCGCTAACTCGCCGATGATCTCGGTGGCCAGCCCGTAGGCCGCGCGTCGCATCAAAGCGCCGTCGGGCAG